>JBDSZO010000105.1:0-5261 GCA_039925105.1 Terrimesophilobacter sp.
CAGCAGATCCGCGACAACCCACCCGACTGTTTCGGTGTGCAGGCCAGTGCGGACTGCCAGAATCCGAAACTCGAAGGCGCCATCATCCCCAGCCCCGGATTCGGCAACGCGGATTCGCCCGGCCACATCGACTGTTTCGTGCAACTCAACGAGTCTGCGGTGAAATCGTGCCACTTCGGCTCCACGGCGGCGGATGCCCCACGCGTGGCGCTCATCGGCGACAGCCACGCCTACCAGTACATCGAAACGCTGATTTGGCTGGCCGAGAAGAACGGATGGTCGTTGAGCACCTACCTTAAGGGCGCCTGCCCGTGGACGGTCGCGCCAGTCAGCGGACCGAGCCCGGCGTTCACCGCATCCTGTGTTGACTGGCGCGCCAACCTCGCCAAAGAGCTCGCGTCAGCCGAGCCGTTCCAGGTAATCTTCACCGCAGCCCTCGCACACACGCCATACACGGTCAGCGATGCCGACCACGATACGGTGCTGCGCGACGGTTTCGTCGACGCCTGGAAGCAGGCCGGGTCGGCGGCCATCGTCACGATCGTCGACAACCCCGACTTTGCAGAAGACCCAAACAAGTGCCTGAGAACTGCCGCGGCATCCGACTGCACAGAGCGCCGGTCTGACGTGCTGGATGCGAAAGACCCGCTCGCGCTTGCCGGTGCTGAAGCCGGCGAGACCGTGCTCGACTTCACCGACAAGTACTGCGACGCCACCGAGTGTTTCAGCGTGATAGGCGGTGCGAACGTGTACCGCGACCAAGACCACCTCACCAGGACTTTCGTGCAGACCATGGCACCCGCGATCGGTGCGGCGATTTCAGCCAAATTGCACTGATCGGAAGTTCTGGTCGCGGTTGGCGGACTTTCCGACTCAGTCCTTGAGGGCTGCGATCACCGTTTTCTCGAATAGCTCAATCCCGGACCGATCATAGGCCGCCTCAGGGAAGTTGTGGATCGTGTAGACCGCCCCAACGCTTTCCAGACGCTGCAGGTTCTCGATTACCTGTTCCGGCGTGCCAATGCCGGGGCCGGTGCCGTACTGGTGAATCGTTTCTGCCGCCTTCTCGACACCGAGGTATGGGATCCAGCGTGCCTCGATTGCGGTAAGGCGATCCTTGACTTCGCTCTCGGATTCTCCGATCACCACGTTGATGTCTGTGCTGCGGACGATGTGGTCGAAGTCTGTTCCGACATCCCCGCAGTGGGCGCGCAGTATTTCGCTCTTTGCCGCAAATTCCTCCGGCATGCCGGCACCGAAGTTGGTGTAGTCGGCGTACTGTGCGGCAATCCGAAGCGTGACCTTCTCCCCTCCGCCGGCGACCCAGATCGGGATGCCGACCTCCTGGAGCGGGAGTGGCCGAACGATCGCGCCATCCACTTGGTAGTGCTCGCCATCAAGGGTCGCTGTTCCGGTGGTCCAGGCCTGCTTCATGATCTGAACGCCCTCGTCGAGGCGCGCGAGGCGCTCGCCGGGGCGCGGGAAACCGTAGCCGTACGCTCGCCACTCGTGCTCGTACCAGCCTGCACCGATCCCCATTTCGACGCGACCGCCAGAGATGATGTCGATGGTGGCCGCCACCTTGGCCAGGTATACCGGGTTACGGTAACTCATGCAGGTGCACATCTGTCCGAGGCGCACGCGTGAGGTGGTCGCGGCAAACGCGGACATGAGCGTCCACGCCTCATGCGTCGCCTGGTCTGTCGGCACCGGGACCGTGTGGAAGTGATCGAACACCCACAGTGATTCCCACGGGCCAGCATCCACGTACGAAGCCAAATCGCTCATCACCGACCACTGTTTCGCCGGTTCAATATCGACCAGATCGTGGCGCCAACCCTGGGGGATGAAGATTCCGAATCTCATGCCCTACAGCCTAGAACGTGCTCAGGCGGCGAGTTCCTGCACGATGGCGTTTACGAACGCGTCGATGTCGGCTTCTGTGGTGTCGAAGGAGCACATCCAGCGCACCTCACCGGTGGCCGGGTTCCAGTCGTAGAAACGGAATTTCTCCCGCAGTCGGTCGGCAACCCCAGCCGGAAGGACGGCGAAGACCGCATTGGACTGTGTCGCCTGCGAGAAGGACAGGTCGCGAACGGATCCGTCGGCAATCCGGTCATCCAGCGAACGCCTCAGGTGCCCTGCCATCGCGTTTGCGTGCCTGGCGGAATGCAACCACAGGTCACCCTCGAGAAGCGCGATGAGCTGGGCGGACACAAACCGCATTTTTGAGGCCAGTTGCATGTTCAGCTTGCGAAGGTAGAGCAAGCCATCGGTCGCATCAGGGTTCAGCACCACGACCGCTTCGCCATACAGCAGTCCGTTCTTGGTCCCGCCAAAACTGAGAAGGTCGATGCCGGCATCGGTCGTGAAGTCCCGCAGCGGAAGACCCAGCGCGGCGGCAGCATTGGCGATGCGGGCGCCATCCATGTGCACGGTCATCCCTTTGGAGTGGGCGTGTTCGGTGATCGCCTTCAGTTCGGCAACCGTGTACAACGTGCCAAGCTCAGTGGTCTGCGTGACGCTAACCGTGAGCGGCTGCGCACGATGCTCGTCACCCCAGCCCCAGGCCTCGCGGTCGATCAGTTCCGGGGTCAGCTTGCCGTCTGGGGTCTCGACGGTGAGCAGTTTGAGCCCGCTGATCCTTTCCGGTGCACCGTTCTCGTCGGTATGGATGTGGGCGGTCGAGGTTGCGACAACGGCACCCCAGCGCGGCAACATGCTGGTCAGCGCAGTCACATTCGCACCGGTGCCGTTGAACACTGGGAACGTCTCGGCCTGCTCACCAAAGTGCCCGCGCATGACCTCCTGGAGGCGTGCCGTGTAGACATCCTCGCCGTAATAGATCTGGTGGCCGCCGTTCGCCTCGGCGATGGCTGCGAGGACCTCCGGATGTGCGCCGGCATAATTGTCGCTGGCGAATCCGCGCAGCTCAGGGTCATGGAGTTGAGTCACGTTCCCATTGTTTCACCTCGCGAGAGCCTCGCGGAGCTTCACTCGGGTGCCGGTGCGCAGCAGCGCGTTGGAGTAGATGCGCGAACCGATCACGATGACCACGGCGGTGGTGACCAGCAGGATCAGAAGCGACAACAGGGGTTCCCACCACTGCGCCTGGCCGAGGAAGATCCGCATCGGCATCCCCACCGGTGCCGAAAACGGCACGAACGACATGATCGACAGCACGAGCGGGTTGTTGTTGAACGTGATCACCAGAATGTACGGGAGCATGACGAGGATCATCACCGGCGACGTCGCGCTGCCAACATCCTCCTGGCGCGACACGAGCGAGGCCGTTGCAGCATACAACGCGGCAATCATCACGAACCCGAACACGAAGAACACGACGAACCAGGCAATCGACGGGCCGAAACTTGCGAGAAGGTCCCTCTGGCCTGTCGCGGCAAGCCCTGCCGAGGCAAGCCCCGCGATCACCGCAATTTGCGCGAACGCGAGGAGGCTGTTGCCGATCACCTTTCCGGCCATGAGCGCCCTTACCGACACCGTCGACATGAGGATCTCGACGATGCGGGTCTGCTTCTCCTCCACAACGCTCTGCGCGATGGTGGCACCGAAGGTGATCGCCGACATGAAGAACACGATCCCGAATGCGATCGCCGCGAAATAGGCCAGGAGCGGGTTGACCGAGCCGGGCTTCAACAGCTCAACGGACGGCGACAGGCTCAGTTCGGCAACCAGAGACTGCGGCACAGTATCCAGCGCGATGATCGAAACGCCCGATGGCGCATTTTCCGCCGGGATGAGGGCGGCCTCTGCGGTGCCGTCGCGGACCAGCTTTTTGGCCTCATCAACCGTGTCAACCGATTTCACCGTGAGGTTGGACAGCTTCTCTGCCACGCTGATCGCGGACCCCGTCGCCGCGACGGTCGTCTTCGGCGCAGCAGCACTCAGGATGCCGCCGAGCAGTACGCCTCCGAGAACGGCGAGCATCAGGATGGCGGTCGAGATCAGGAACGCTTTGCTGCGAAGCTTCATCGTGATTTCGCGCGTCGCGATCAGCATCACGCTTCCTGAAAAAGTTGGTGCCTGGTAGTCGGTCATTGGATCACCTCGCGGAAGATCTGGGCGAGGGATGGCTCCTGCGGCGCAAACCGCACCACCTTCCCCCGGTCGAGCGCCGAATGCAGGATGCGTTGGGCGTCGTCAGGATTCTCCGCACGGAATACAACGTGCCGACCGTCGAGCGACTCCACTTCGATACCGGGTTGATCACGAACCCAGCCGACGTCAGCATCCGTCTCCAGGTCGTACAGGGAACCGCCAAACTCGGTGCGCAGCTTTTCGCGAGATCCGGATGCCCGGATCGAACCGTCGGCAATGACAACAAGGTCGTCGCAAATCCGTTCGACAATGTCGAGTTGGTGCGAGGAGAACAGCACCGGCGCACCCTTTGCGGCATACTCCTTCAGCACACCCTGTACCGTTTCGACAGCGATCGGGTCGAGACCGGAGAACGGTTCATCGAGCACGAGAACCTCGGGGGCGTGCACGAGAGCAGCAGCAATCTGTGCCCGTTGCTGGTTGCCGAGGGACAGGCTTTCGACGGTGCTGTTGGCCCGTTCGGCGAGGCCGAGTTGCTCAAGCAGGGCCATCGCGTTCCGGCGCGCGGCCGCGGGAGCAATGCCGTGCAGTCGCGCCAGGTAGATGATCTGCTCAGCGACTTTCATCTTCGGATACAGCCCGCGCTCTTCCGGCATGTACCCGAAACGGCGGCGGTCTGCGGCATCCAGACTGGCACCGTTTAGCGTCACGCTGCCGGAATCCGACGACAGCACGCCGAGGATGATGCGCATCGTGGTGGTCTTGCCGGCACCGTTAGCGCCGACGAAGCCGGTCATCCGTCCGCCACCGACCGTGAAGCTCACATCGTAAAGCACCCGATTGGTGCCGAAGGATCGGCAGATTTCCCTGATCTCGAGCACCGCACAAGCCTAGGCGATGGCGGTGAGGTACCCGCCATCGCCTTAGGGCGAAATCAGTCGCTGTTTCCGGTGATGCCGGCGGTCGACTCGATCGTTTCCTTCATCTTCTTCGAGAGCGCCTCGTAGAACATCGACAGCGGAAACTCGTCGTCCAGCACCGCGTTCGTGAGGTCCTTTGGAAGGCCATCAAGAATGAGGTCGCGCGCAGCCCACTTTGACGCCGGATGCGGTGTGAGCGTTGCCGAGACCAGGTCGTGTGCTGCGAGCCAGTGTGCGATCTTCGGCCTGTCGATGGAACGCCAGTACAGGTCACCGATCGCT
>JBDSZO010000106.1:0-3653 GCA_039925105.1 Terrimesophilobacter sp.
CCGCCGAGGTGCAGATTGACCATGGGATTGCACACGAGGTTGATTCCGGAGCGCGCCACGATCCGCTGCAATTTGTAGCTGTAGGCGGGATTGTAGGAGCCCATCGCGGTTGTGTGGCTGGCCGTCACCTTTTCGCGGAGACCCGTTCGATGAGCCTGTGTCGCAAGCACTTCGATAAAGCGCGACTGCTCGTCATCAATCTCGTCGCAGTGGGCGTCAACGCGAAGACCGTACCGCTGTGCAATGTCGACCGCGATTTCGATTGAGCGCACACCGTCCTCCCGGGTGTCTTCGAAGTGTGGGATCGCGCCGATCGCGTCCACTCCCCGGCGTGCTGCTTCCTCCAGCAGCTCCTCGCCGCGGGGGAAAGAGCAGATGCCCTCTTGCGGAAAGGCAACCAATTGGAGGTCGACCACGTCACGAACACGCTCGCGGACTTCAAGCAGCGCGTCCAGCGCTATGAGCTCCGGATCGGTGACATCGACATGGCTGCGCACGTGCAACGTACCGTTTGCGGCGTACCAACGCAGAACTTCCTCAGCCCGAGAGACGACATCGTCTCGGGTGAGCAGAGGTTTGCGCTCTGACCAGCAGGCGATGCCTTCCCAGAGTGTGCCGCTTTCGTTCCAGCGAGGCTCCCCGGCCGTCAGGGTTGCATCCAGGTGAACATGTGGCTCAACAAACGGCGTACTGATCAATGCCCCATTTGCCTCGATGACAGTTCGTGCTTCTGCGTCCCCGATGCCTGGCCTCGGCTCACCACTCTGAACGATGTCGATGAAGCGACCACCATCAGCATGCACGTCGACGAGGGTGCCGTCGAGATCGTCTAACATCCGTGCTGCACGCACGATGAGGTCAATCATTGCGATGGTCCCTCTTGGGTATCCGGTCGGCAGCAGCCATGAGCGATATCAGCTCGTAGGCAATCGTTGCGGCAGCAAGTGCGGTGACTTCGGCGTGGTCGTAGGCCGGACTGACCTCGACGATGTCGGTGGCGACCAGCCGACTACCTGGTAGGCGGCGCAATAATGCGAGGAGTTCGCGCGAAGTGAAGCCGCCAATTTCAGGAGTCCCCGTCCCGGGCGCGAATGCAGGATCGAGAACGTCGATATCGACGGACAAATAGATTGCCGAATCACCGACCCTCTCCCGGATTCGTCGGATGATTTCATCGACACCGAGGCGGTCGAAATCTGTTGCACGTATGACAGAGAACCCGAATCTTGCGTCGGCGACAAGGTCTTGCGCGTCATACAGCGGGCCCCGGATGCCGATGTGCATCGAGGAATCTGGCAGGAGGAGACCCTCTTCGAATGCGCGCCGGAATACTGTGCCGTGGGTTCGGTCTGCACCGAAGTAGCTGTCCCAGGTATCCAAATGCGCATCAAAGTGGATGAGGGCAACCGGCCCATGTTTTCGCGCTACGGCGCGAAGCGTGCCAAGCGCGACCGTGTGGTCACCACCAAGCGTCACGAGCCGCTGTCCGTCGCGGATCAGATCGTAGGCCATGTCGTCGATTTGCTGCAGCGCCTCATCGATGTTGAACGGATTGCAGGGGACGTCGCCAGCATCTACCGCTTGCAACACGCGAAAGGGCGAGATGTCGAGCTCTGGGTTGTACGCGGGCCTCAGGTGCCGGGATGCCTGACGGATCGCCGATGGACCGAACCGTGCACCCGGGCGAAAAGATACGCCGCTGTCGAAGGGTGCGCCGATAACGGCCACGTCGTAACGTGGCACCTCATCAATGCGCGGCAAGCGGGCAAAGGTGGGAGCGCCGGCGTACCGCGGCACTTTCGTCCCGTCGACTGGGCCGACAATCAGATGCTCATTCATGCCTGATTCGAATTCCTCACTTCGGGATGCTGCACAGCGATGTGGCGAGTCGCGGGAAGGGTTCCTGGCCTGAGTATCCACCTTGTGTGCGAAGCGCGTCAACGCGGCCAAGTGCCACCGGTGCCCGCGTCAGGTGCTCGTTGGCTGGCCTTGGTTCCAGGACTATGCGGAAGCATTCTGCGACGTCGGGCTGGGTGCTGGGTAAACCGGGCGGGCCAATCGCGTCGCGAGGAACAGTCCAGCCAGTCGTCCTGTGCCGCGCGGGTCGCCACCGATCAGGTCGAATATTCGAATGAGCCGATTGTGCATCGATTGCCGTTCAATGTGCAGCTCCCGCGCTGACTGAGATGTGTTGCAACCGAAGTCCAACCAACAGCTGAGCGTCTCTAAGAGCTGTCCGCTTCGCGCCCTGTCATGTTCGATGAGTTCCGAAAGGAGCTCATTGACAAAGTGTGCGCGAACCTCAGGTCGTATGTACTTGTGCGCTAAACGCTCGGCCGCTACAGATTCGGCATCGATCACCATGCCGGCAGCAAACGTTGCAACCGATGGTCGCTTGTTACCGGTCACGTGGTGCTTCAGGCCCTGGTGGCGGAGGGAGGTGACATCCAGCGCAATTCTGGCTTCGGTGAGGGAGTCCGTGGCCTCGCCCATCTCTGCGGCGAGTGGTCCAACGGATGCTACGTGATTCTGGCCCGCAATGGCCTCGGTCAGATCGTTGAGCAATTCTGTCCGTTGCGCACGCGCAGTGCCATGATGCAGCACGACCAGGGCGAGCGACTCGTTACTCTCCGAGTGCGTCAAAATGGTTCGATCGGGGCGGCTGAGGATGTGCCCAATTCTGAACGGTGTGGTTGCCGAACCTAGCGCACGCGTGACGATGGCGACCACTTGATCGGTGGGATCGAGGCCCGCTGCAGAAGCCAACTGCGGAATTCGCCAACGGGCACCCCGCACGGTAATTGCCCGGAACAGTTCCGCTCGTGCCGCTTCCGTCAACGTTGGTGGATGTTGCCATTGCAGTGCCAAGGTCAGAATGTCGATGACCCGTTTACCAGCCGCGTGCGCGAGATCCGGGTCGCTACCTTCTGGTACGTCGATGTGGAGGTTTCCGGTCACGCTCCCGCGCAATGGCACTTCGATATCGATCGAATGCACTGGCATTTTCGACGAATGCTCGTTGAAGGTTGCTGCTCCGAGCAGGTTACCCATCATGCCGGTGAGGGACACGTTCGCCGAGATCATGTCCGACAGCACGGCCAAAAGCTGGTCCAATCCGCGGCCTTCTGCCAGTTCTGCCGCGACCGAGTGGGAGATGAGGTCGGCCTGTCTCAGGCGTGCAGCGGATTCGCCGACGAGAACACTATTGATGGATTCTGCCACGTCGACGAAGGGGACAATCTTGCGCAGCTCCACCAGCGGGAGTCCCATTTTTTGCGCGGCGTCGACCAGGGCCGTTGGCAACGAGCGCATCCGCGGACCGGACTCAATGGCGAGTGCTGCGATCTTTCTTTTGGCGAGGCTTTGCACGTACTCGATCTGTTGTTGCGCATCGACATTCGCGAGGTGTGTGGCGCCGGTTAGCAGCAACTCTCCACCATGCAGCAGGGAGGCAATGTCGAGAACTTCGCTGGAGTGCACCCAGCGCACCTGGGCAGCGTCCGCGGAATCGAACCCAGCCCGGATTATCGGGTTTGCGGGTGTCAGGGCAGGGTGCAGCAGGATTTCGCTGAGAGAGAGCGGCATGACGATATGTCCTTAGGTGGGCAGAAACACTAGACACATTGTACGTATACGGCCGCGCAAACCAAGGA
>JBDSZO010000107.1:0-3280 GCA_039925105.1 Terrimesophilobacter sp.
TGTCTCATCGGCGCCTCAGGGTCAGGCAAGTCAACGCTTCTGCGCTGCATTAATGCGCTCGAAACGATAGATTCCGGCGAGATTCTGGTCGATGGCGACCAGGTCACCGGGCTCGGAGTCAACTTGAATGCGCTGCGCCGCAATGTCGGCATAGTCTTTCAGTCCTACAACCTGTTCCCACACATGTCTGTGCTGAAGAACATCATGCTGGCCCCGACCATGGTTGCGGGCAGTTCGTCAGATGTTGCAGAGCAGCGGGCCCTGGAGTTGTTGGAGAAGATTGGACTCCGAGACAAAGCGGGGGCCTACCCTGATGCGCTTTCCGGCGGCCAGCAGCAGCGGGTGGCTATCGTGCGGGCGATGGCGATGGATCCCCAGGTGCTGCTTCTCGACGAGATAACGGCCGCGTTGGATCCCGAACTTGTCGGCGATGTTCTCGAAATGATCCGAGAACTGGCCGTGGAGGGCCTGACCATGCTGTTGGCCACACACGAGATGGGATTCGCCAGAGAAGTCGCCTCACAAGTGTGCTTCCTGCACCACGGCAAGATTCTGGAGCGCGGAACGCCCCAGGAAGTTTTAGAGAACCCCCAGGAAGAGCGCACTCAGCAGTTCCTGAGCCGAGTCATCAAGGCAGGCAGGCTCTAACCCACTCTCTCGATCACCGACGAGCGGCCTACTTTTTGCTTCGAGCCACGAAAGCAGCCAGAAGTTCCTGGGATTGCTGGTGCGAGATCATTTCCGAGATCGTTTCCACTTCATCCGCAAGATGCGCAACATAACCTTCCGTCTGGCCCGAGGTCAGCAGCCGTTTCGTTGGGCCCAGAATGTGATTGGCGCCCCCTCCCAACTGCTCCCCCAGTTCGCGGGCACGTTGGGTCAGCTCGGGGGCTGCCACCACCTCAGTCACGAGCCCCCAGTCGAGTGCTTCATCCGCAGTCACGACCCGCCCGAGCAGGCTCATCTGCGCGGCACGCCGCGGCCCCACGACCCGGGGCAGCAGATAGGACACCCCGCAGTCCGGGGTGAGGCCGACCGTAGCGTAGGCGCTCAGAAACACGGCACTCGGCGAGGCGATCACGACATCCGCGTTCAGCACGATGCCGAGGCCTGCCCCTGCAGCAGGACCATGCACGACAGCCACGGTGATGAGTCGCGATCGGGCAAGTCGAACGAGGCCCTCATGCATGGTCTCGGCGAGCTCCCGCAAAAATTTCGCCGGCTCATCTGCCGAAGCCATCATGGCGACATCGCCACCGGCACAGAAGAATTTTCCCTCCCCTTGAATGACCACGACGTGGCAACGAGAATCGGCCTCGGCCTCGTCGATTGCGGCACCAAACTCGTGTGCCATGTCAATGCTGAGCGCGTTGGCCTCCTGCGGCCGGTTCAGCGTCAACCACATGATCGACCCCTCGCGCTGCGTCAGGATCAGTTCAGACACAATATTTGTCCTTGGTCAGGGGTTCGCCGAAGCGGTGACGGCTCAGTGAAAATCCAGCCTACGCGAACTCCTCTCGACCAAAGGCTGGGGAGGGTGACCGGGGCAATTTGGATGGTCACGATTTGCAGGGCAAGCATCCCTATGAACTGCCAGTCCCGATCCTCGAAGTCGATCCTGGCGAAGGCGTAATCAGCCAGGCTCGCGATGACGAGCGGGAACAACCTCGCCGAGATGGTGGTGCCGAGCGTCGCGAGAGTGGCACAACGGCATTTTGGTTCGACATGGCGGATGATCTGTGCCCCACCGATCGCGATAGTGCGCAGGCTGCAAGCGCACGCCTGCAAGCGGTTCCGCCTGCGAGCACTCGCCCTCCATCGCTCGCATTGTGAGGTTCACAGCACCACAGGCGCGCCGTGAAGTGTCCCGACAACTGGTCCGATAACGGGGCACTAACTGCAACAGTCATGCCCTCCCTTCGCGGGCGGATCAAACTTTGGACAAGTCGATTGCCACAGGGCAACGCTCGACGCAGTCGTGGCGTTCTCGGCAACTCAGTACGCGTGGTACCTCGCGCCGAACGCATCCAAGCGACGACGAATAACGGTGATCGCTTCCGCGCTCTCGTCGACGAGAACGAAACGTCGGCCCAGCGCGGCGGCGACAACACCGGTTGTCCCGCTGCCAGCAAAGAAGTCGAGCACCCAGTCGCCCTCGCGGCTGGAAGCCTGGACGATTCTGCGCAGAATCCCTTCCGGCTTCTGGGTCGGGTACCCGGTCTTCTCTTTGCCTGTCGGCGAGACGATTGTGTGCCACCAGACGTCGGTCGGAAGTTTGCCGCGAGCCGCTTTTTCCGGAGTGACGAGCCCTGGCGCCATGTAGGGTTCCCGATCCACCGCCTCCGAGTTGAAGTAGTAGCCCTTCGGATTCTTCACGTACACCAGAATCGTGTCGTGCTTGGTCGGCCAGCGGCTCTTCGACTTCGCGCCGTAGTCGTACGCCCAGATGATCTCGTTGAGAAAACACTCCCTGCCGAACAGGGCGTCCAACAGCACCTTCGCGTAGTGCGCTTCTCGATAGTCCAGGTGCAGGTACAGGGTTCCGTCATCGGCCAGGAGGCGCCAGGCTTCGGCGATACGCGGTTCCAGGAACGACCAGTAGTCCTCGAACTCGTCGTCATAACTCATCAGGTCGCCGCGAATCCGCTCGTACCGTTGGCCCTGGAAACCGGTCACCGACCCGGTCGCACTGCGCACGCTCGTCGTGGACTGGCGCCGCTGGCTTCGCCCGGTGTTGAACGGCGGATCCAGGTACACGAGCGTGAACGCAGCATCCGGAAGCCCACTCACTGCCTCGAGGTTGTCGCCCTCAATAACCAGATTGTCACCGGTCGGCGACCACCGTTTCGACGACCGCTGTGTCGACAACCGCTGTGCGCCGCTCACCTCGGCAACATGCTGCCGAGCTCACGGCACACGGTGCAGCCATTCCTGCGTCGAAAACTTCTCCGCGACCAACTCCTCGGCCGTCGCGAGTTCGGCGGCGGTAATCGCACTCTCGGTGAGGCCGTACAGGCCACGGAAGGTATCCTCCATTTTCTGGATGATCTCCGCGCGGCTGAGTCCGGTCTGGCTGCGCAGCGGGTCGACCCGCTTTGCCGCACTCTTCGTGCCTTTGTCGCTCAGCTTTTCGCGCCCGATACGGAGCACTTCGACCATCTTTTCGCCATCCATGTCGTAACTCATGGTGACGTGGTGCAGAACGGATCCGGTACCGAGACGCTTCTGCGCGGCCCCACCGATCTTGCCCTTCGCACTCGTGATGTCGTTCAGCGGCTGG
>JBDSZO010000108.1:0-5180 GCA_039925105.1 Terrimesophilobacter sp.
TGCGGGATCTTCAGCCCCGACATGGTGGCCTGGTTATAGAAGATCCGGCCGAAGTGATCGCGGTCAGGAAATACCTCATCCTGCTTGGGCAGGAACGCACCACCGGAGTCGACCAGGTAGACGCAGGGAAGCCGGTTCTCGAGGGCGATTTCCTGGGCGCGAAGGTGTTTCTTGACCGTCATCGGGTAGTAGGTGCCACCCTTGACAGTCGCATCGTTGGCCACCACCATCACGTGCCGGCCGTGGATGAGACCGATGCCAGCGATCAGGCCAGCACTGGGGCTGTCGTTGTCGTACAGATCAGCAGCGGCGAGCGGCGCGATTTCGAGGAACGGGCTGCCGTCGTCCAACAGGCGGTCGACACGATCCCGTGGGAGCAGTTTTCCGCGGCCGAGGTGCCTCTGCCGCGACTTTTCTGAGCCGCCGAGGGCTGTGACGCGCAGGCGCTCGTTGAGTTCGGCCACGAGCGCTCGCTGGGCTGAATCGTTTGCGGCAAACGCGTCACTGGTGGTGTCAAGTGAACTGGCGAGCGTTTCCATCAGTGGACTCCGGCCTTGTGAGCGCTGGTGTTGCAATGAGCGTCGACCCCTTGCGGATCACAACACTTCGGTTAGTGTTGACTAACTGAAACTAGGTTACTGTCCGAGTCTCGGTTTGTCTATCCTTTGGGGAACGCCATGACCACTCAGCTGCTCACCGCGACGGCACGCAGCCGTGCAAAAGAGACCAGACGCCGCGCGCTTCTGGATGCTGCATCCCGCCTGTTTGCGGAACGCGGATTCAACGGCGTCACCATCGAAGAGCTTGGTGCAGCGGCGGGCGTTAGCGGTCCCGCCGTGTATAAACACTTCGGCGGGAAACAGGCAATTCTGGCCGCACTACTGGTTGAAGCAAGCGAGGGGCTTCACTCCGGAGGCGCTGGCGTCATCGCCACTGGCCGCGGCAGTGAGGCGCTGCACGCCCTGGTGGCCTTTCACGTCGACTTCTCTCTCGCGAACGCCAACGTGATCCGAGTGCAGGACCGGGACCTGGAACAGCTCGGCATCGACGATCGCCACACCGTTCGAACGCTTCAGAGACGCTACGTCGAACTGTGGGTGGATGTGCTCGCATACCTCGCGCCGGACACCGATCCCGCTGTTCTTCGCACGCGCGCCCACGCCGTGTTTGGGCTACTCAATTCGACCCCACACAGCGGGCTTGCGCTCGACAACGTGACACTGCGCGGCGAGCTTGAGCGCATGGCTCTGGCGGCCCTTACCGCGTAAACGGGTTTGCGCTGCGCCCCTCCGTGCCAAGAAGCACCACGATTGGAGATTCCGGCAGCGAAAGCTGATCCAGGAGTTGCCGGTCGGCAACCATCTTCCGAGTGCCAGCGAGCGTTGATGCACCACACGGCCCAGCATCGACTCCCAGCGCCTCCAGATCGTCGACCGCGAGGCGTGCATCGTCGTCGGTGACCGCGACTGCCACATCAAGTCCCGCCCGAAGGGATGGCCAGGCAAGTTCTGACACCGACCCGGTGCACAGTCCGGTCATGATCGTTCCCGCCGAGGTGTCCACCGATCGCAGCGCATCGGCGTGCAGGGACTCCAGCACGCATGCGGCAGTCACCGGCTCGACACAAAGGATGGCGGGACGAAACGCGGATGTTCCGCGGTAGTACTCGATCGCGGACTGAATCAGTGAGCCAACACCGGTGGGGACCACCACAACATCCGGTGCCGTGCTGACCTCCGCCAATTGTTCGTCAATCTCTGAGAACAGCGTCGTGTACCCTTCGACGATCCACCGTGGCACCGCTTCGTAGCCCGGCCAGGACGTGTCCTGGATGAGCAACTCGTTGTCCTTGCCAAGAACTGATGCTGAGGCCGCACGCACGACGTCGTCATAAATCGAGTCGCTTTCGATTAGCTCTGCGCCCTCGGAGCGGATCCCGGCGATCGCGGAGGTGCTCACCCCTTCCGGAGTGTAGACGCGGGCTCGGATGCCGAGCAATTTGGCCAGATGCGACACCGCGCGGCCATGGTTTCCGTCAGTGGCGGTCACCAGAGTCACGTCGTGCTCACCGACCGCCGCGCGCAGCGCGTCGAGAGAAACGCCCTGCACCGGGATGCCAAATTTTTCGGCAAGAGAGTTCGCAACGGCCCACGATGCGCCGAGGATCTTGAACGCCGGAAGTCCGAGCCGGTGCGATTCGTCCTTGAGGAAGACACGTCCAACACCCAGTTCGGCGGCGATCGGAGGCAACTCGACGAGGGGCGTCGGCCGATAGCCATCAATCGTGCGGTGGAAAGTACGCGCCGAGGCGATGGGGGCGAGGGGAGTCCAGGTGTTGGCAATCGGATTGACGAACGGTTTGAGGTGCGAAGTGTCCATAATTCTCATCAAAGCAGAACGCGGGCCGCCGTGCTCAGCTACCGCAAAAACCGGATCAGTGCTCGCTGGTGCATACGCAAAGTTCGTTGCCGTCTGCGTCCGCGAGCACCCACCAATCCGGAGCGTGCTTGTCGGTGACAAGTGTGCCCCCAGCCTTCACAACGGCGCGGACACGGTCCTCGGCATCCGGGGTCGGAACATACACGTCAATGTGCAGGCGATTGCGGTCAGTGCGCGGTGGGTTCATCGTCTGAAACCACACCACCGGGGCTGAGCCCCGCGGGTCGACCAGAAGTGCCTCCCCAGGGATTCCCGCATCCTCATAGCCGAGACCAACCCTCCAGAAGTCGCGAATTGCGCTCTCGTCAACCGTGTCGATCGCGATGGCGTACTGTGCCGGGCGCACCAGTTTCGCTACAGCCCCCAACGACGCGGCGAGCGCGTGGATTTCGACGGCAAGCGCTAGATCGCGTTCTGTCACCCCGCCAGCGTCGTGGGAGGTCAGTTCAATGTCCACCGATCCATAGCCAAGGCGAATATCTGGATGATGGTTCATTGCGTCGGCAGCGACAGCAATTCCGTCCACCACCGTTGTTGCGGTGGCGAAGTCGGGTGTGCTGAAAGATCCGTACAACCTCCCGTACAGGTGTACGAAAGCGGTTCCCGCCAGGCGGTCAGCAGTGGCAATCGGGGAGAGCGTTGCGTTGGTCATGACTTAACTGTGCATCAGACGGACGGATTCCTGCACCCTCAATTGGGCATAGCGTAGAGAGCGTGGGCAGTTCTGATGCAAAACCTCGCAGCCGTTCGAAAGTGTTGATCGTCGCTAGCGCCGCCGTGGTTGCACTGCTGATCGCTGTTTTCGTCATTATTTCGCAGTCCGGATCCGACGGCCACTACCGCGTTTCTGACGGCAAATTGACCGTCAACGCTACGAACCTCGGTTCTTTCGGTACCGTGCTGGTCACCGATCAGGGCTACGCCCTGTACACGTTCCCACCGGACAACCAGAGCGGCGTCACCTGTTACGACCGCTGCGCGCAGGCGTGGCCGCCGGTCATAGTGCCGAAGGGTGCAAAGCTTCACGCCGGTGCGGGCGTGGATGCCGGCAAGCTTGCCGAAACGACCGATCGGGACGGCAAACAGGTTGCCAGCTATGACGGGTGGCCCCTCTACACGTACCTCGGTGATGTGACCGCGGGCACCGCAACCGGGCAGGGCCAATTTTTGGACGGCGGCTACTGGTACCTCATTCGCCCTGACGGCGAGATCGTCAAACCAGGGAAGTAACCGAGCACCAAGCCCATTATGCTGGGGCGGTGGCGCAGAGCACCAAGACTGTACGTGAACCGCTCGGTGCATCGTTTTGGAAGCTCCTCACCTCGTCCGGTCTGTCAAACCTTGCCGACGGGGTCTTTAAGCTCGCGTTGCCGCTCGTCGCGATCCGATATACGCAGGAGCCGGTCCTGATCGCGGGACTCAGTCTCGTAGCGTCACTACCGTGGTTGTTATTCGCACTGCACGCCGGCGCGCTCACGGATCGACTTGACCGCCGAAAAATCATGCTCGCAGCAAATATCGCGCGGGCGGTATTGCTTGCGGCCGTCGCAGTTTCCGTCGCGTTGGGCCTCGAATCAATCTGGGTGCTCTACGCCGTCGCCCTCAGCACCGGAACAGCGGAAACCCTGTACGACACCTCAGCGCAGTCGATCCTGCCCCAGATTGTTAGCCGGTCCGAACTTTCCCGCGCAAACGGTCGACTTTATGCCGCCGAAATGACCGCCAACCAGTTTGTTGGGCCACCACTTGGCGGACTTCTCGTCGCGGCAGGAGCCGTCGTCGCGTTCGCCGTTCCTGCGGGGTTATGGATCGTCTCCGTCGGGATGTTGTTTATTGTGCGGGGCACCTTTCGCGTTCCCCGCGATGCCCCAGCGTCGATGCGCTCAGAGATTATGGTTGGTCTTCGCTTTCTCTGGAGGAACAAAGTCTTGCGCAGCCTCGCCTTCATGACGGGCTTGTTCAATCTCACCTCAAGCGCGGTGTTCGCGATCTTCGTGCTCTACGCGGCCGGACCGGCCTCAGCGATGAAGCTCACCGATGCCCAGGTCGGCCTTCTCTTCGTCAGTATCGCCGTGGGAAGCCTTGTCGGATCCTTCCTCGCCGAACGCATTGAGCGCGCGATTGGACGATTTCGCTCCCTCGTCATCGCCGTCTTCGGCGGCGCAGCGCTCTTCCTCATCCCCGCCTTCACCGCCAACCCGTTCATCATCGGTGGGGGGTTCTTTATCGGGGGCCTCTGCATCGTGATCTGGAACGTCGTGGCCGTCTCACTGCGCCAAACCATTACACCGGACCGCCTCCTTGGCCGGGTCAACAGCGGATACCGGCTGCTCGCGTGGGGGACCATGCCGCTCGGCGCAGCGCTCGGCGGGATTCTTGGGCAAATCCTCGGGCTGCCGCCGGTCTTCCTCATCATGGGAATCGCGACCCTCGGCATCTTCGGTTTCATGGTCGGTCTGACCGACCGCGCGATGAACGCCGCGGTGGCCGAGGCCGAACACTAGACCATTGTCAGAAGCACGGCGGGGTTAGCGAGGATCGCACCGACATCCGCAAGGAATCGGCTGCCCTGTTCTCCGTCAACCACACGATGATCGAAGGAGACGCTGAGCGTCATCACCTGACGCAGCGCGATCTCACCACGGAACTCCCATGGCATCCGCTTCACCGCACCCATGGCAAGGATCATCGCCTCACCCGGGTTCAGGATCGGGGTACCGGCATCAATGCCGAACGAGCCG
>JBDSZO010000109.1:0-7045 GCA_039925105.1 Terrimesophilobacter sp.
GCCGACCGGAGAACGATCATTGGTCGTGCGGGTGGATTGTGATGACGGGGCACGACAGAACGCGCCCCAAGACACCAAGGATCAATCTTATGCTATTTTGCGGCATTCTGCCAAAGCCGATACCGCCTTGGATCAGGATGCCGCGTCAGGCTGTCCGAAGCGAGGCGATGACCAATCCGACAGGTATTGACACCAGCAGGACCACGATCAGCGCCCGATAACCCCAGCGCAGGGGACTGTGACCCGGACTGTGCACACTCCGGCCGCCCCGCACCGCCCAAAGAAATAGGGCCTGTGCGGCAACGATGAGTGCAGCACCGACGTAGACCACAACGGGTTGAGAGAATACGGTTCCCGCGAGAACCCCGACATTGCCCAGGTTGAAGGCCACCACTTCGCCCACGATCAAGCTGCCGGTGAGCCGCTTCGTTGCAAGCGATGACTGTCCGAGACCGAGGATCAGCTGAGCCGCCCCAACCACGAGCACAAGGTAGGCGACTGCCCAGGAGGCGGTGTAGCTCGGCGTCAGCGCGCTTGCCGCGGAAACCAGACCTCCTGCGACGATGGCCGCCCCACCGATGACGATGAAGGGAAGAGCCGGGCGATGCACAGAAACCACGCTACTCGCCCGCACTTCAGCTCGCTCAGGCGATCGCAACGGGAGTAACACCATAGCGAGCCAGCCCGGTAGCACCGCCATCCTCTGCAGTGAGAACCCAGATCCCGCCAGCGTGCACCGCAACGGAGTGTTCCCAGTGTGCCGAAGCACTCCCGTCGCTGGTCGCAACCGTCCAGCCGTCATCGCGCTCGAAAGTGTCAGAGGATCCTGCAGTCACCATCGGCTCGATGGCCAGCACAAGACCTGGTTTCACGCGCGGGCCCCGATCCCGCACCCGATAGTTATAGACGCTCGGCGCTTCATGCATCGAGCGGCCGATTCCGTGCCCGACGTAGCCCTCGAGGATCCCATAGGGCCCGGAAACCTCTGCTTGCTCGTGGATGAAGTCTTCGATTGCTGCACCAACCTCTCCAACGTGGCGGGCGTGCGCGAGCGCGGCAATCCCGGCCCACAACGAGCCTTCCGTGGTGTTCGACAAGCGTTCGCGGGCCCGAACCAGATCGGGACGCGACGGATCGGGAACCACGACGGTGATCGCTGAGTCTCCGTTGAACTCGTCAAGTTGTGCTCCACAGTCGACCGATACGATGTCGCCGGACTCGATGACCCGGCCGCCGGGAATACCGTGCACGACATCATCATTCACCGAGGCGCAAATGGTGTGGTGATATCCCGGGACCAACATGAAGTTCGGTTCGGCCCCTGCCGCACGGATCACCGACTCCGCGATCGCGTCAAGCTCGGCAGTCGTGGCACCAGGCTGAATGGCCGCGCGCACTGCGGCAAGAGCCTCGCGCGTGATGATCCCGGGACGCACCATGCGGCGCAACTCGTCCTCGGATTTGTAGAGCCCCGACTTGTAGAGACCCGCGGTCTTTGGCACTCGGGGCAGGCTCAGGCAGACACGACCGCGGACGAGTCCTCGTCGCTGATCACGCCGCGGTCCTTCAATGCAGAAATGATGCGCGAGTTGACGTCGTCCATTGCACCGAGCCCATTGACCTCGACCAGGATTTCGCGGTCCCGAAACAGTGTGATCAGCGGTTCGGTTTCGCGAAGATAGACGTCCTGCCGATGGCGGATGGATTCTTCGGAGTCGTCGACCCTTCCCTGGTCGATGGCACGCTTCCGCAATCGCGCAACAATCTCTTCCTTATCGGCCTTCAACCGAATGACCGCGTTCAGCGCATGGCCGTGGGACGCGAGCAGCTCGTCCAGGTATCGCACCTGGTCTGCTGTGCGAGGGTATCCGTCGAGAAGGAATCCGCCCCGCGCGTCCGCCTCGTTCAGGCGATCGGTGACGAGCGCGTTGGTCAGCGAATCCGGCACGTAGTCGCCAGCGTCGACAATGGCTTTCACCTCGGCGCCGAGCGGCGTCTCGTTGCGAATGTTGAACCGGAAGATATCTCCGGTCGAAATCGTCGGGATGTCGAGGAGCGCACTCAACCGCGCAGCCTGAGTGCCCTTGCCAGCCCCAGGTGGCCCGACAATCAGCATCCGCGGACCAGACCCGACTTCGAAGGTTTCGGTCATCGAAGCAAACCTTCATAGTGACGCTGCTGAAGTTGCGCGTCGATTTGCTTGACCGTCTCCAATCCGACTCCAACGATGATCAGGATTCTCGCGCCACCGAACGGGAAGTTCTGATTCGCCCCAAATAGCGACAGCGCGAACAGCGGGATGAGCGCCACGATTCCGAGATACAGCGAGCCGGGGAGGGTGATCCTGGTCAACACATAGTCGAGGTATTCCGCCGTCGGCCGCCCCGCCCTGATGCCCGGGATGAAGCCACCGTACTTCTTCATATTGTCTGCAACCTCTTCAGGGTTGAACGTGATCGCGACGTAGAAGTAGGTGAAACCGATGTTGAGCAGGAAGTACACGAGCATATACAGCGGGCTGTCGCCGGACCGCAAGTTGTCGCTGATCCAGGTGACCCACCCAGCCGGAGCCTGACCCGGTGCCGGTTGATTGAACTGGGCGATCAGCGCTGGCAGGTACAGCAGGCTTGAGGCGAAGATCACCGGGATGACACCGGCCATGTTCACCTTGATCGGGATGTAGGTGTTGTTACCGCCGTAGGTTCTGCGGCCAACCATCCGTTTTGCATATTGCACGGGAACTCGTCGTTGCGACTGCTCGACAAAGACGACTAGCGTCATGATGATGAGTCCGAGCACGAGCACGAGCAGGAACGCCTCGAAGCTCTTGGCAACCGCGATGCCCCACAGTGCGGTGGGGAACGTTGCGGCGATCGAGATGAAGATCAACAGCGACATTCCGTTACCGATACCCCGCTCGGTGATGAGCTCGCCCATCCACATGATGAGGCCGGTACCGGCTGTCATGGTGATGACCATGAGCAGAATCGCGTACCACGCGTCGTTGCTCAGGAGCTGGCTGCACTCCGGAGTTCCTGTCGAGCTCGGGAACAGCGCCCCGCTGCGGGCAACGGTGATGAGTGTGGTCGACTGCAGAATTGCAAGGCCGATGGTGAGGTATCGCGTGTACTGGGTGAGCTTGCCCTGGCCGGCCTGCCCTTCCTTGTACAGGGTGTCAAAGTGCGGGATGACCACGCGCAGCAACTGAACGATGATCGACGCCGTAATGTACGGCATGATTCCGAGCGCGAAGATGGACAGCTGGAGGAGCGCTCCACCGCTAAACAGGTTGACCAGGTCGTAAAGACCGGTCGTCCCTGCGTTGTTCGACAAACACTTTTGCACGTTGCCGTAGTCGATGAACGGTGTCGGAATGAAAGACCCGAGCCGGAACAGCGCGATGATGCCCAGCGTGAAACCGATCTTCCTTCGAAGATCGGGTGTGCGGAAAATCCGCGCGATGGCGCCGAACACTTAGGCCTCCTGATTGTGCGGGTGTTGTCGTTCCGGCGCCAGTGATGACGACCGGATCGACCACATCTCAATAGTTGAGCTTTCGAATGGTTTACCCATCCGAACAACTCACTTTACCGAGCCCTCCTTGACAGAGCTGCCCTTGACAGAGCCGCCCGCGGCGATGATCTTTTGCTCAGCAGAGCCAGAGACCTTGTCGACCGCGATATTCAGCTTAACGTCAATATCGCCGGACCCGAGAACCTTGACCTTCTCGTTCTTACGCACAGCACCCTTTGCGACGAGGTCGTCAATCGTGACGTCCCCGCCCTTCGGGTACAGTTCGGCGAGACGCTCCAGGTTCACCACCTGGTATTCGACCCGGAACGGGTTGGTGAATCCGCGCAGTTTCGGGGTGCGCATGACGCTGTTCAGGTTGCCGCCCTCAAGGCCGACACGCACCTGGTAGCGGGCCTTCGTACCCTTGGTTCCGCGTCCAGCCGTCTTACCCTTCGAGCCCTCACCACGACCGACGCGCGTGCGTGCGGTCTTGGCGCCTGCCGCTGGGCGAAGGTGGTGCATTTTCAGGACCTGCGGACGAGCGACATCCTCAGACTTTGCCTTCTTGGCCGGAGCCTTCGCAGCGGGAGCTTTCTTCGCGGCAGCAGCTTTCGCTGGCGCCTTCGCAGCCGCAGCCTTCGTCGTCGACTCGCTCTTGCTCGCTGCAGCTTTCGCAGCAGGAGCCTTCTTCGCGGCAGCAGGCTTGTCAGCAGCCTTCGCAGGCGCCTTCTTCGCGGCAGCAGCTTTCGCAGCAGGAGCCTTCTTCACAGCAGCAGGCTTATCGGCAGACTTCGCAGGAGCCTTCTTGGCCGGAGCCTTTGCAGCAGGAGCTTTCTTCGTGGCAGCAGCTTTCGCCGGGGCCTTCTTTTCGGTCTCGTCAGCCATTAGTCAATCTCCTCGACTTTCACCAGGTGAGCAACAGTGCGAACGTAGCCACGGTTTTGCGAATTGTCCTCGCGAACCACCGAGTCGCCGATGCGCTTAAGCCCGAGGCTGCGCAGGGTGTCCCGCTGGTTTTGCTTCTCACTGATTTTGGACTTGGTTTGGGTTACTTTGAGCCGCGCCATCAGGCACCTGCCTTTTCGGTAGCTTTGGCCTTCGCGCTCTCAGCCTGGATCCGCAGGATCTGGGCCGGAACGACGTGGTCAATGTCAAGTCCGCGACGTGCGGCAACGGCACTGGGCTCTTCGAGCATGTGCAGCGCCTTGACGGTCGCGTGAACGATGTTGATGGTGTTGGACGAACCGAGTGACTTGCTCAGCACATCGTGAATACCTGCACACTCCAGGACGGCACGCACCGGGCCACCGGCGATAACACCGGTACCCGCCGCTGCGGGACGCAACAACACCACACCGGCAGCCGCCTCACCCTGAACCGGGTGAGGGATGCTGTTGCCGACGCGAGGAACACGGAAGAAGTTCTTCTTCGCCTCTTCAACGCCCTTGGAAATAGCGGTAGGAACTTCACGAGCCTTGCCGTATCCAACCCCAACCATGCCGTTGCCGTCACCGACGACAACGAGCGCGGTGAAGCTGAAGCGACGACCACCCTTGACCACCTTGGACACGCGGTTGATTGTGACGACACGCTCCAGGAACTGGCTCTTGTCGCTGTCACGGCTACCACGCTGCTGGTTCGGGTTGCGCTCACGCCCACCACGACGAGCCTCGCGCGGCTCATTCGCCGGCTCGGTCTTCGCAGTGTCGGTCGTGTCCGCCGCGCTGCTCACACTCGCGGTCGTGGCAGCGCCGGTCGAGCCAGCGTCGGTCGCACCAACGGCTGCACTGGTTGCAGCCTCGGTCGCTTCTGCAGTCACAGGCTGCTCCTTGTCCTTGGTACTGTCGGTGCTCACAGGTTTAGTCCACCCTCTCGAGCTCCTTCGGCAATGGCCGCAACGCGTCCCGCGTAACGGCTACCACCCCGGTCAAATACGACGGCGTCGACGCCGGCTTTTTTGGCACGCTCAGCGATAAGCTCGCCGACCTTGTGTGCCTTGGCAGTCTTGTCGCCGCTTGTGCCGCGCAGATCCGATTCCATGGTCGAAGCGGAAGCAAGGGTGAACCCCTTGCTGTCGTCCACAACCTGAACGAACACGTGGCGCGCTGAGCGGGTGACGACGAGACGCGGACGCGCCGGAGTTCCGACAACCTTCTTGCGAAGGCGTGCGTGCCTGCGGTTGCGCGCAGCCGACTTGCTCTTGCCTCTGGTTCCTGTAGCCATGGTCACTTACCAGCCTTTCCGGCCTTGCGCCGAACAATCTCGCCGGCGTACCGGACACCCTTGCCCTTGTAAGGTTCGGGCTTGCGAAGTTTACGAATGTTGGCCGCGACCTCACCCACCTGCTGCTTGTCGATCCCGTGAACGGCAACCTTGGTGTTCCCGTCGATGCTGAACGTGATGCCAGCGGGTGGGTCAACGGTGATGGAGTGCGAGTAGCCGAGAGCGAACTCCAGCGAGTTGCCCTTCTGCGCGACCCGGTAACCGGTACCGACGATCTCGAGACCCTTTGAATAGCCCTCGGTCACGCCGATGATCTGGTTCTGGATAAGAGTTCTGGTCAGACCGTGCAGCGAACGTGATTCACGCTCGTCGTCCGGACGGGTGACCAAAACCTGGCCGCCATCCAGAGCGACCGCGATGGGGCTCGCCACGGTGAGGCTCAGCTCGCCCTTCGGGCCGGTGACGGTGACGGCCGAGCCGTCAACCTTGACATCGACGCCAGACGGCACGTCGATCGGAAGTCTTCCAATACGTGACATTGTCGGCTACCACACGTAGGCGAGGACTTCCCCACCCACGCCCTTCTCAGATGCCTGGCGGTCCGTGAGCAGACCGGAGGACGTGGACAGGATGGCAACGCCAAGACCACCGAGAACACGGGGGATCTCAGTGGATCGTGCATACACGCGAAGGCCGGGCTTCGACACCCGCTTGATGCCGGCGATGGAGCGCTCCCGGTTTGGGCCGTACTTCAGGTCAATGGTCAGGGTGGAACCAACGCGTGCTGGCTCGACTTTCCACGACGTGATGTAACCCTCGGCCTGGAGGATCTCCGAGATGTGCGTTTTCAGTTTGCTGCTCGGCATTGACACGGTTTCGTGGCTCGCCGAGTTTGCATTGCGCAGTCTGGTCAGCAAGTCTGCGACCGGATCTGTCATTGTCATGATGTTTTCCTCTTGTCTCGATGGGTTTCGGCACCCGTTACACGAATGCCGACCTCATCGATCGGTTACTGCCTAGTTGGTGGTTTCTTGTGCCTTGAACGGAAAGCCAAGCGCCTTCAACAGCGCGCGGCCCTCATCGTCAGTCCTCGCGGTGGTGACGACCGTGATGTCGAATCCGCGAACCCGGTCGATCTTGTCCTGGTCAATCTCGTGGAACATCGCCTGCTCGTTGAGTCCGAAAGTGTAGTTGCCGTTGCCGTCGAACTGCTTGTCGGACAGGCCGCGGAAATCACGGATACGGGGCAGGGCGAGCGACAGCAAGCGGTCCAGGAACTCCCAGGCCCGGTCGCCACGCAGGGTGACGT
>JBDSZO010000110.1:0-4449 GCA_039925105.1 Terrimesophilobacter sp.
GATCCCACGAAATCGGTGGACACCACCTCAGGCGAATCGATGAAATCAATCTGCTGCTGCAGCGGAGAGGCCAGCGAGAGGCCGCGGAGGTAGGCGTTCACTTCGGCCGCCACCACTTCCGTGTCCAGGCTCAGGTTCAGGATGGCCAGCGACACGTTCGGTGTTGGAACCCGAATGGCGCTCCCGGTCAGCTTGCCAGCGAGCTCGGGAACCGCCTTAGCAACTGCGGTGGCTGCCCCTGTCTCGGTAATGACCATGTTCATCTGCGCCGAGCGACCGCGCCGATCGCCTTTGTGAAAGTTGTCGGTCAGGTTCTGGTCGTTCGTGTATGAGTGCACTGTTTCGACGTGCCCGTGGACGATTCCGTACGCGTCAGTGATCGCCTTGAGTACAGGAACGATTGCGTTCGTGGTGCAGGACGCGGCAGAAAGAATCGTGTCCTCCGGGGTGATCGTGTCGTGGTTGATGCCGTGCACGATGTTTTTGAGCTCCCCTTTACCGGGCGCAGTGAGCAGAACCCGTGCAATGCCGGTGCTTGCGAGGTGCCGGGAAAGCCCCTCGGCATCCCGCCATCGTCCGGTATTGTCGACGACTATCGCATTGTGGATGCCGTACTTCTCGTAATTCACGGTGCCCGGATCGTCGGAGTAAATCACCTGGATGAGCGTACCGTTCGCGAGAATCGTGTTGTTTTCGGTATCAACGGTGATCGTGCCCTCGAAGGGGCCGTGCACGGAGTCCCTGCGCAACAGGCTGGCGCGCTTGGCAAGGTCGTTCTCGGAACCCCGCCGGACAACGACGGCCCTCAACCGCAAACCTTCGCCGTTGCCGACGTGGGCGACGAGGATTCGCGCCAGCAAGCGTCCGATCCGGCCGAAACCGTACAGGACGACATCGACCCCGCGGTGGGCGGTCTCGTCATCGTCATTGATTACCGGGCCAAGCTCGTTGCGCAGGAACTCAGTGAGATCTGCCTCGCCCCCGGCATCCCGGTACCGCATGAGCAGTTTGGCGAGGTCGACGGATGCGGTGTTCGGCTGGAGACCGACCAACGCAGTGAGCACCGGCATGGTGTCTTCGATCGGCAACTCTGCATCGTTGAGTTTGCGGGCGAAACGGTGCGCTTTAAGCACCTCGACCGGCGACAGGTTGATCAACCGACGACCGTAAATCGACGTGACAACACCGTGCTTGCGATACAGGCCGCCGATGAGGGGAATCATTGCCTCCGCCAGTTCGAGGCGGTCATTCCAACGCTCAAGCTCGGTTGCACGTTCGCGGTTCATTGATCTCCCTCTCGCGCACGCACGAGCGGGTTGCCGGCGTGAACATTCAGACCGGCCCGGTCGGGGCGGCTGTCGACCTTACCCATTCTTTCAGATGGTGGCTTCTCACCATTCACGGCGCCACCGGTTTACCACCTCAGTACAGAAAGATTGCCAGCCAGTCCCGGTTGTGGGCGTGCACGAGTGCCAAAAACAGCACAAGGTCAAACAGCAGGTGCACGGTCACCACGTAGCTGAAGGACTTCGTCAGCGAGAATGTGTAGCCCTGAAGCAGCGCGAACGGGAAGGTCAACAGCGGACCCCAGCCGGTGTATCCGATCTCCCACAGGAACGAACTGAACAGCACTGCCTGCAACAGGTTCGCCAGCCAGTTCGGAAAATGCTGCCGCAGCAGGGTGAAAGTCGTGCAGATGAAGAACAGTTCATCCCAGATTCCGACCGAGTTCACTCCGACGAAAAGCCGCCAAAACACGGACGGGTCGCCAGACGCATCGGGCCAGTTGAGGTACGCACCTGACCCGATTAGGTACACCGGAAGGATGAAGTAGCCGAGGATCAGAACACCGGGAAGGTAGAGCCGCGCGGTCAGCGACCAGGGTGTGCCGGTCAGCATGGGGAATCGGATGATGCGCTCTCGATAAACGAAGCGCCCGACAAGCCACGGGACCGCGACCGCCAGCGCTAACGCCGTTCCCATGGTTATCATGTGGCCGATGCTGAGATCGGCGTTGAGCGGCACCAGACTGATGATGACGAGCCCGGCGACAATTAACGCCAAGTGGCGCAAAAGTGTGCGGTCGACGAACGCCGCCACCACCAGGCTTGCGGCCAAAGTCAGGTAGCCGGCGACGTTGAGTTCGAATCCGAACAGCAAAACTCCGGATGCCGAGACGAGCGCAGCAGAAAACAGCTTGCCCGGGTGCACGCCCGACGTTGGCCGTTCAACGCTGGCGACAATGCTCACCCCTCAAGCATCGCAGACCGGATGACACATCCACCGAGAGGATTAGTGCACTCTGCCGCGATGTCCATCATGTGGCACAGATTTGGGCCAAGTTCCTCGACCGCAACACGATCAACCTCGCGAGTTTGGTCCGTAGTGACTGCAGGCACCGCCACTTCGTCGACGGTACGGAAATCGGACTGTATTCACGTGGCGAGAACGGCGTCGATCTGGCCCATCGCCTCAGTCATGCCTTGTTCCATGCCCATTGCCAGCATTTCTTCAAGATGCAGTTCACTCTCAAACCGACTCACGACAGTCATCCGGGTGCCTGTATCCACAGGCTCCATGGTTACGACCATGTCTGTGATGCCGTGCTCGCCGGTCGGTTCGCCGTTTTCGTCGGCGAATCCATCGTGCAGTTCCAGATGATGGGGCTCGGCCAATGCCGTTATCCTCCACCAGCCGTGCATTTTTGTACCGTCGGGTCCGGTCATGTAGAAAGCGCATTGACCGTCGACAGCAAAGTTGTAGCGATAGAAGGTGGCGGGCCACTGGGGCGGTCCCCACCACTTCTCGAGTTGGCGCGGATCAGACCACAGCCGCCAGACGCGATCGGCATTCGCCGCCATGGTGAAAACGATCGTCAACGTGAGGTTAGTTGGATCCGTTTTGGTACTGATGACTGGCATCCGTGTCTTCCTTTTCTGTGCCGTGGGCCGACGGCGAATCTTTGGCAAGAATGTTGTCAATCGCCCCGATGCGGTGACGCCACAATGACTCCAAATGGTCAAGCAGCGCTTGTGCTCGTGTCAGGCCCTCGCGGTTGCCGTGCACGAGCTGTTCCCTCCCCCGACGTTCCTTCTTCACAAGGGACGCACGTTCAAGCACCGCGACGTGCTTCTGTACCGCGGCGAAACTCATCGCGTACCCGCTGGCGAGTGCGGACACAGACTGCTCGCCAACGAGGACCCGAGACATGATGTCGCGCCTGGTCGCATCCGCCAGAGCCTGGAAGATGAGGTCAATCTCTTCGTCGCGTTCAGTTTGTACAACCATTTGGTTGTAGGTTATATTGATCAGCCGTTCCTGTCAAGGAATGCAAGAACTCGCGCCATCATCAAGGTTGCAGCATCCGGATTGTAGGACGGCTGAGTGCTGTCGGCAAAGTAGTGCTGGTCGCCGGGATAGGTGAACAGTTCGCCCTCATCAGTTGACGAAACAATCTCGCGTGCCGCGTCGATGTCTCCTTCGTCGACGAAATATGGGTCAGCATCCATCCCGTGAATTTGTACCGGCACTTTGCCGGGCCAGCCGTCGCCGAACTCGGAGGCCGGAACACAGGAATAGCAGAGCACTGCACCACGTGCACCCGCGCGCGTTTGGGCGAGCATCTGAGCGGGAATCACCCCGAGCGAGAAGCCGAGATAGACCACCTTGAGCGGCAGGTCAGCTACAGCCTGCTTGCCTCGCTCCATGACTTCGCCGAACCCGATTTCCCCGGCGTATCCGACACCGTCCTCAATGGTTGCGAACGTCTTCCCGTCAAACAGGTCCGGGGTGTTCACGGTGTGTCCGGCGTCGCGAAGAATATCCGCAAACACGGTGACGCCGGGCGTCAGACCCAGCGCATGATGAAACAGGATCACTTCAGCCAACTGTCCTCCAGAACCACGATCAGAAACGAATGATCAGGCCAGAGTAACCAGCGGTGCCGACAATCGCTAGTGGTGTGTCTCAGTTTTGGTTGATGGTTTGGAGGGCGACGCGGCCGCGGGCGACTTTGGTCAGGATGTTCTCGGCGGTCGCGGTCCAAACCAGGGGCCGAGGTTGGTTGTTGTGGGCTGTCAGGTAGTCTTCGATCGCCGCGATGAGATCGGGCACGGAGTGGAACGCGCCGCGACGTAGCGCCTTGTCGGTCAGTTCCCGAAACCATCGTTCGACCAAGTTCAGCCAGGACGAGGACGTTGGGGTGAAATGCAGGTGGAATCGGGGGTGTTTGGCCAGCCAGGCCTTCACAGTGGGGTGTTTATGGGTCGCGTAATTGTCCAGGATCAGGTGTACTTCAAGGCCTGTCGGGACCTCGTGCTCGATCGTTTTCAGGAACGCCAGGAACTCGTTATGCCGGTGCTTGGGCAGGCACTGGCCGATGACTTTCCCGGTCGCCACCTCCAATGCGGCGAACAGTGTCGTCGTGCCGTTGCGTTTGTAGTCATGGGT
>JBDSZO010000111.1:0-24353 GCA_039925105.1 Terrimesophilobacter sp.
ATGCCTTCATTTGGTACCGGTAGGCCGTTCGTGCGGTCTGAGCAGGAGGCGCGGCTGGCCAGTGCCGAACGCAAATTTGCGAGGCTCGGAAGCGTCAACCCGCTCGCGCTCGAAGAATTTGCTGCGTTGGAGCAGCGCCACAAGTTCCTGACCGAGCAGCTCACCGACCTGACGAACACCCGAAAAGACCTGCTTACCATCATTGACGAGATTGACGAGAAGATGCAGGACATCTTCTCCAGTGCCTTCGAGGACACCAGGGCGGCCTTCAACCAGGTGTTCCCCGTGCTGTTCCCGGGCGGAACCGGCAGCATCTACCTGACGGCACCGGATGACCTGCTCACGACAGGCATTGAGGTGACGGTGAAGCCTGCCGGCAAGAAGATCGAACGGCTCTCCCTCTTGAGCGGCGGCGAACGCTCGCTCGCCGCGGTTGCCCTGTTGATCGCCATCTTCAAGGCGCGCCCAAGCCCGTTCTACATCATGGACGAGGTTGAGGCGGCACTGGACGACGCGAACCTCGGACGCTTGCTCACCATCTTCGAGGAGCTCCGCGAAGCATCGCAACTCATCATCATCACCCACCAGAAACGCACCATGGAGATTGCGGATGCGCTCTACGGGGTGTCGATGCGGTCGGATGGCATCAGCGCGGTCGTCGGGCAGCGCGTGGCGCGCGAAGAGCAAGCCAGCTGAGCACCATGCCGGCTGAGCACCGCCAACTAGACTTACCCGGTGCTTGAACCCCCAACCGTTGGCCCCCCAGTGGTCCACACTGCGGACATTCAACGCCGAGTAATCCGCGTGCTGTTGGCAGCGCAAATTCTTGGCGGAATCGGACTGGGTGCAACGGTGTCGGTCGGGGCGCTTCTTGCCTCGGAGGTGAGCGGATCGCCGGCATGGTCGGGGATGGCCGCAACCATGAGCACTCTCGGTGCCGCGCTGATCGCCGTGCCGCTCGCGCGGTCCGCGCAGGCTCGCGGACGTCGGGTGGCGCTCGCGGTCGGGTCCATCGTCTCAGCGGCGGGCGCATTGCTTGCGATTCTTGCCGCAGCGTGGGGCTCTTTTCCGATCCTGCTCGTCGGTCTTGCGCTCGCCGGGGCTGGATCGGCAACCAACCTGCAGGCGCGGTTCGCTGCGACCGACCTTGCGGTGCCGGCACATCGAGGCCGCCAACTTTCGCTCGTCGTCTGGTCAACAACGATCGGTGCGGTGCTCGGGCCGAATCTGATCAAACCTGGTGAAGTGCTCGGCGGGATGATCGGTCTGCCGACACTGACCGGCCCATTCCTGTTCACCATTGCCGCCCAACTGGCCGCCGTACTCGTGTACTTCTTGGGGCTAAGACCCGATCCGCTGCTGACCGCGCTGGAACGCAGCCCCAGAACATCCGAAACGGTGCCAAAGCACGGCTTCGCAACCCTACGGGTGAACCCGACGGCCCGCTTTGCGGTGGTTGCGGTGGCACTCAGCCACACGACGATGGTGGCCATGATGTCGATGACACCGGTGCACCTGTACCTGCACGGAGCGACACTGGTGATCGTCGGATTCGCGCTCAGTCTGCACATCGCCGGCATGTTTGGGTTATCCCCGATCTTCGGATGGTTGGCAGACCGTTGGGGTCGGGTACCTGTCGTGCTCATTGGGCAAGGACTTTTCGTGGTGTCCCTGGTGACCGCGTGGTTGGGTAGTGAGTCGCAGTTCTGGGTTATTGTCAGCGTCATCCTTCTCGGGCTTGGCTGGTCGGCATCGACGATCGCCGGGTCGACGCTCGTTGCCGAGGCAGCGCCGGTGGACGATCGCGCCGGACTGCAGGGCGTCTCCGATCTGCTCATGAACAGCACTGCTGCCGTCGGCGGGGCGCTCGCAGGGCCGATCCTGGCCCTGGCCGGATATTCCGGTCTTGGCATTATCTGCCTGGCGCTGGTCGCGACAGTGGTGGTCTGGGCTTTGCGGCGGCCATCGATGCCGGTGTTTGCCGCAGAAACAGCCAATTAGAATCGCTGCATGGCTGAGCGCACACAACCCTGGTCCCTCGGTGGCGCGCTGCGCGGTATGTTCGCGCGCCCGACGATCGACGAGGAAACCTGGGAGGGCCTCGAGGATGCCCTGATCTCAGCCGACTTTGGGCCGGATATCACCGAGTCGGTGGTCGCGGAGATGCGTGCCAACGTCGAGAAGTACCGCACGACCGATCCGACCGACCTGAAGCGGATGCTGCGGGAAAGTCTCGAGGAACGCCTCGCTCGCCTGAACCCGACCCTGACGCTCACCGCTCGGCCAGCAGTAGTGCTGGTGGTCGGTGTAAACGGGGTTGGCAAGACGACGACGATCGGCAAATTCGCGAAATTCCTGGCCAACCACGGTCGGAGTGTGGTTGTTGGCGCTGCCGATACGTTCCGCGCCGCGGCCGTTGAGCAGTTGGCGACCTGGGCGGAGCGTGGCGGGGCTCAGATCGTCAAGCCGCAAACGCAGGGGCAGGATCCGGCATCCGTCGCATTCCAGACGGTGGAGATGGCGCAGCGTGAAGGAATCGACATTGTGCTGATTGACACCGCAGGACGTCTTCAGACCAAGAGCGGGCTGATGGATGAGCTTGGCAAGATCAAGCGTGTCATCGAAAAGCAGGCCGAGATTGCGGAAGTGCTCCTGGTTTTGGATGCCACGACTGGCCAAAACGGGCTCGCCCAGGCGGCCGCTTTTGTCGAGCATGCCGGGGTGACCGGCCTGGTGTTGACCAAATTGGATGGTTCAGCGAAGGGCGGCTTCGTGCTCGCCGTTCAGGAGAAGACCGGCATCCCGATCAAGTTGGTCGGCCAGGGTGAAGGCATCGGCGATCTGACCGGGTTCACTCCGCACGTCTTCGTGCAGAACCTGCTCGCCTAAACCCTCGCGCAGGTCAGAGCGATGCGTGCGCGCGGCTGAGTTCCACGTAGTGGGCCGCATTGGCTTTGATCGCGACGAGCTCGTCATCCGAAATCTCGCGACGCACCTTTGCCGGAACGCCTGCCACGAGAGAGCGCGGCGGGATAGCAGTGCCCTCCAGCACGACCGCGCCACCGGCCACCAGGGAGCCGGCCCCGACAACTGCACCGTTCATGACGGTCGCGCCCATGCCGATCAGGCAGTCGTCCTCGATCGTGCAACCGTGCACAACGGCACCGTGGCCGACGCTCACGCCTGAGCCGATCGTCGCCGGGACGCCGACATCGCAATGAACGACCACGTTGTCTTGCAGGTTGCTGCGCGCACCGAGAGTGATCTGGTCGGTGTCGCCGCGCAGCACCGCACCGTAGAACACGCTGGACTCTGCACCAAGCAAAACACGGCCAATCAGTGTCGCGTTCGGGGCGACGAACGCCGACTCAGCGACGACGGGGGTGTTGCCGTCAAAGGTAACAATGAGAGCAGTCATGCTTCCAAGTTAGTGCGTGAAGCGGGATGCGACCTCGGTCAAGGTGTTCTCGCTCCCGGCATACGCGCCCTCGGCACGCGGCCAGTGCACGACAACGTCGGTGAAGCCGAGTTGGGTTGCCCGTCCGACAGCATCCTCCCAGGCGCCGACACTCTCCAGTGAGAAGCGCGGCGACGAGTCAAGACTGAGGTAGCGATCCAAGGCGGAGGTCCGCGCCACCCGCGAGAGCGTGTCGTCGAGCCGTTGCGACAGCTCAGCAACAGAGCTCCACCATTCGCCCATCGTTTCGGATGGTTTTCCCAGAGTGACCCAGCCCTGCCCGACTTCGGCAACAAGTTCCAGCCCTTTTGGTCCGTCGGCGGCGATCACGAACGGCATCCGCGGCTGCTGTGCCGGCGCGCCAACCATCCGCGCTTTGTGCGCGGTGAACCATTCGCCGTCGAAGCTGATTCCGTTGATGCCGGTGTCTTCGAACCGCAGCAACCGGTCAAGTCCGCGCACAAATTCGACGAATCGGGCGTGTCGTTGTTTGCCGGTGAGCTCATCCTGGCCGAGCACGAACGCGTCGAATCCGGTTCCACCGGAGCCGACGCCGAGCAGGAATCGTCCACCCGAAACGTCGTCGAGGGTGGCGAGATCTTTCGCGAACGGTACCGGATGACGGAAGTTGGGCGAGGTGACGAAGGTGCCGAGCCGAATCGTTGAGGTCACGGTGGCTGCGGCCGTGAGGGTGGGAATGGTTGCGCCCCACGGCTCATCAGCCAGGCTGCGCCAGGCGAGATGGTCGTAGGTCCAGGCGTGGTCGAAGCCGAGCTCCTCCGCTTGTTTCCACGTGTGCCGGGCATCCGCCCAACGTTGCTGGGGGAGGATGACAATTCCATGCCGCATGGGGAAACTCTAGCGATGACCGGTGGAGATGCGGTGCAGCCGTTCACGTTAAACTGGGGGACACCATGGCCACATTTGGAAACCTCACTGACCGCCTCGCTGACGCCTTCAAGTCGTTGCGCGGCAAAGGCAAGCTCACCCCGGCGGATGTGGACGGTACTGTCCGCGAGATCCGGCGCGCCCTGCTCGAGGCGGATGTTGCCCTCGATGTTGTGAAGGACTTCACCGCCCGCATTCGCGAACGTGCTCTTGGCGATGAGGTCAGCAGGGCACTCAATCCTGCACAACAGGTTGTGCAGATCGTGAACGAAGAACTCGTCACCATTCTTGGTGGCGAGCAGCGTCGCCTCGAGTTCGCGAAGAATCCGCCGACCGTCATCATGCTTGCTGGCCTTCAGGGCGCCGGTAAGACCACCCTTGCAGGCAAGCTCGCCAAGTGGCTCGTGGGCGAGGGCCACACGCCGATCCTCGTTGCCGCCGACCTTCAGCGACCGAACGCGGTCACCCAACTTCAGGTTGTTGGCGAGCAGGCGGGCGTGCCCGTGTGGGCGCCAGAGCCCGGGAACGGTGTCGGCGACCCCGTCAAGGTTGCTAAGGACGGCGTGAAAGAGGCGCAGCGCCGCCAGCACGACGTCGTCATCGTCGACACGGCCGGCCGTCTCGGCGTCGACAGCGAGCTGATGAAGCAGGCATCCGACATCCGTAAGGCAACCGAGCCTGACGAAGTTTTGTTCGTCATCGACGCGATGATCGGGCAGGATGCCGTCACGACCGCGAAGGCATTCCAGGACGGTGTTGATTTCACCGGTGTCGTGCTGACCAAGCTTGACGGCGATGCCCGCGGTGGTGCCGCGCTGTCGGTTGCCTCGGTCACCGGCCGTCCGATCATGTTCGCGAGCACCGGCGAGGGCCTTGACGACTTCGAGCCGTTCCACCCCGATCGGATGGCCAGCCGCATCCTGGATCTCGGCGACATCCTCACCCTCATCGAGCAGGCGCAGAAGTCCTTCAATGAAGAAGAGGCGATGAAGGTTGCGGAGAAGTTCGCAACCGACACGTTTACGCTGGAGGATTTTCTCTCGCAGATGCAGCAGCTCAAAAACATGGGCTCGATCAAGGGCATGCTTGGGATGCTGCCCGGTGCGAAGGGCATGCGCCAGCAGCTCGACAACTTTGATGAGCGTGACATCACGCGCACTGAGGCCATCATTTACTCGATGACGCCGACCGAGCGTCGACAGCCGAAACTGTTGAACGGTTCTCGCCGCCTTCGCATCGCACGGGGTTCCGGGATGACCGTCACCGAGGTGAATGCGCTCGTGAATCGTTTCGAACAGGCAGCGAAGATGATGAAGACGGTCGCGAAGGGCGGCGTGCCACAGGTGCCAGGGATGGGTCCTATTCCCGGAGCCGGCTATGCCGGCGCTGGCAAAAAGAAGCAGCAAAAGAAGAAGGGTTCGCGCTCAGGCAACCCGGCCAAGCGTGCTGCGGAGGATGCTGCACGCACGGATGCCGCGCCAGCTGTAGCCGCGCCGGGGTCCGGGTTCGGTCTCGGCGGTGCCTCACCGCAGGCGGCCCCGACTGAGGAAGAACTGGCGTCGCTGCAAAAGTTCCTCGGCCGCTAACGCGCGGCTCAGTTTCCACCGGGCTGGATGAAGCCAGTCTCGTAGGCGAGGATGACTGCCTGCATGCGGTCGCGAACGCCGAGTTTGGCGAGAAGCCTGGCAACATGCGTCTTGACTGTGGCGTCACCCACGAACAAGCGCTCGGCAATCTCCACATTGGAGTGGCCTCGAGAGAGCAGTCCGAGGACTTCGCGTTCACGCTCGCTCAACGCTGCGATTGACTCCGGCACGGTTCCGGGTGCCGGTTGTGCGACGAATCGCTCGATCAGCCGACGGGTGATCGCTGGCGCGAGCAGGGTTTCCCCTCCCGCTACGATTCGCACAGCCGCGATGAGTTGGTCGCGCGGGGAGTCCTTAAGCAGGAAACCGCTCGCGCCCGCCCTCAGCGCGTCGTAGACGTACTCGTCAAGGTCGAAGGTTGTCAGCATAAGGACCCGCGACGCGGAGCCGGAGCTGATGAGGCGTTCTGTCGCGCCGATGCCGTCGAGCACCGGCATCCGCACATCCATGAGGATGACGTCAGGATGCAGGTCCGCGGCGAGTCGCACCCCTTCGGTCCCATTGGCTGCCTCGCCGACGACCTCAATTCCTGGTTCGAGGTCGAGGATGAGTCGAAAGCCCGTCCTCACGAGCTCCTGGTCATCGACCAGCAACACCGAAGTCACGATGTCCTCCCTTCGAGCGGGAGGCGAGCGACCAGACGAAAGCCGCCACCCTCAACCTCGCCAGTGTCGAGACTTCCGCCGAGCAGTGTGACGCGCTCGCGGATGCCGAGAAGCCCGACGCCGGCACTCGCAACCTTTCGGGGCTGATGCCCAGAGGCATTGACCACCGACAGCTCAAGAGCGTCGTCGATGGCCGTCACTGTCACGGTCACCGGCACGGCCCCCGCGTGCCGGGCGGCGTTCGTGAGCGCTTCCTGGAGGATGCGGTAGGCCGCGAGGTCAACGACCGAAGGCAACACCAGCCCACCGAGTTGAACGTGCGAGTCCACTGTGAGTCCCGCATCTCGGGCTGACGCGAGGAGGTCATTGAGCGCCGCAAGCCCTGGCGCAGGGCGAAATTCACTGTCGTCTGCACGCAATAGCTGAAGCATGTCGCGGATCTCGCCAAGGGAGGAGCGTGCCGTCTCGTTGATCACCCGAAGCGGTTCTTTCGCACGGTGTGGTTCCCTTTCGAGTGCGGCGCCGGCGGCATCCGCCTGCGCGGCGATGACGCTCAGACTGTGTGCAACGACGTCGTGAAGTTCGCGGGCGATGCGGACGCGCTCGTCCGACACGGCAAGGAGAGCAAGGTCACTCTGATGTTGTTCTGCTTTGGACACTCGACCGCGCCAGAGTCGACTCGCCCGGCCGAGAAGCCAGACTCCGCCGAACAGCAAAATGATGAAGAGGTAGTCCTGCCCCGCCGTCACCTTTTCTTCGATGAGGATCGTCCCGACCATGAGGGCGCCGACGATTGCAGCCTTGCCTTCTGTGTAGTGCGCGGCCAGCGAATACATGGCGATCACAGAGACAACGAGTGACCACAGGGAGCCCGCAGGCTGGGCCAGGAGCATCTGGATGATGTTGGCAGACAAAACGATCGCCACAGTGACGACAGGCATCCTCGTCCGCCAGCCGAGGGCAAGCGTGGAAGCAATCGCTACGGGAAGTGTGACCGCGAGGGGACCCTCGTACGGGTTTCTGGTGACAACGCTTGCGACCGCCACGACGCTGACCAGCGCAGCGAGCACGAGATCACCGGTGGGGAGGCCCCAGTGTTGCCGTCGCAACCACGGCGCGATTCGACCCAACATTTCCCCACTCTATTGCGCGGATTCCACCGCGTAGTCGCCCATTTGGATGAACGTCGTCGCCCGAATTGAGGAGCCACGTTCAGCAGAACTCATACCCGAGGACCCTGTGGTTCGCCCACAGTAGCGACGCGGTGTTGTGCACGTTTTCGGCAGGCTCAAAGCGGCATCACACGATGCCAAGAGGGAAAGGTCAAATACAGTGACAATGACAGAAGAACGGTCTACAACAACAACGGCAGCAGAACAGTTCTGGCGCACGTCAGGGATCGTCGGAATGGTCCTCGGTGTTGGCAGCCTCATCGCTTCCACCATCATCCAGTGGTTCATGCAACCCAGCGATCCTGCTGGCACGCCCATCGATGTGGCGCAGCAGAATCCAACGCTGTGGCTCGTCGTCGCACTGCTCGGTGTTCTCGGACCGCTCGTGTGGGTGGCGGGAATCGTGTCGATCACGCTTCTCGTTCGCACGAGAGGGTGGACGCTTACCACCGTAGGCGGATACCTCACGGCGGCAGGATTGATCGCCGGCGTTGGCCATCTCGCACTGTTCTTTGGCCTCATGACGGATGCCGCAGGGGCAGGCTTGGACGCGAAAACCGGCATGTCGCTTCTGGGTGCGGACGACGCAAGTTTCCTTTCACCGGCACTTCTCTACTGTTTCCTGATCGGGTTCTCCTTGGGGCCGATCCTGCTCACGATCGGTCTTCGCCGAGCGAAGTTGCTTCCCGTGTGGGTTCCGGTCGCAGCGATCGTCATGGTCGTGGCGAGCTTCGTGGGGGGTGTGCCAGCGGGTATCGTCCAACTCATTGCACTCGTCGCGACGTTCGGCCCGATGGTCTTCGTCTTGGCTAAACAGCGGGAGACCCCCGCGTAGGCCGACCGGATGGGCTGCACTTCGAGTCCTGGTCGATGCTTGCCGCCATCGCCGTGCAAACGACCGGCGTCGAGCGCGGTTGCCTGGTGAACTGCAACAGCTACCGAAACCCGAACCTTCAGGCCGACCTGGCCCGCACCATCGACCACATCGGTGCGGGTCAAACGGGGGTGTTGGCCACGTGGGCGCCTCTAGTGCTGCAGGTTTAGGTTCGCGCTGCGGATTGCCTCACCTATCACTGTGGCTAGCGCCTCCTGGCCTTCTGCTGTCGGGTGCACATCATCGCTTTGAAGCCAGTCTCGGTGACCAACGAACGGTTGTCCGATGTCGAGATATAGGCCGCCGACCTGTTTCATCGCCTGGCGCACCTGCTGGTTGATGTTGGCTATTTGGCTGGGGGTATCGGTGTCGTTCCACACCGTGCTGATACCGACGATCGTTGCGTCCGGCAGCGCGGACCTGAGAGCTTTTACGACGGTGTCGGTCTGAACGAAAAGTGCGTCATCGTCGTCGCCGAGATCATTGCTGCTGCCCGATATCAGAATGAGTGCCGGATGAAGTGCTGCCGTTTCTTCCACCAGGCCGGAGAAGTCGCTGTCGCACCCGTCTGGGTCTCCTGAGGCCAGGAAGCCGGCCCCGTTACAGGCCAGGTTGGTGAGTGCCCAGTTGTTGCTGGCGGCGAGGAGTGCTGGCCACGCGTCTGCGGCTGACAGGCCGAAGCCGTTCATGATCGAGTCTCCGATGGCGACGACTGTCGGCTTCTCTCTTGAGGGAGTGACGGTTGCCGTCGGGGTGGGGGAGACCGCGGTCGAGGCTACTTTCGCGCTGACGCAGGCGGTTAGAAGAAGCGCGCAGGCGATGAGCGATGCCACCTTGCTGAGACGTCGAACCTGGGCGGACACGCTCAACAGAGTAAGTCGGGGCGGCTATGAGTCCGCTGGGAGGCTTGTGTGGGTTGGCGGTAGCTCTGCAGCCTAGGCTTGTCGAATGACTTCTCGCCCCATCCGCATTGGCGTTCAGATCGCACAACAACATGCAAGTTACAACTCAATCAGGGACACGGTGTCGGCGTGCGAGGAGCTCGGCGTCGACATCGTGTTCAACTGGGACCACTTCTTTCCGCTCTCCGGTGATGCGGATGGGCTGCACTTTGAGTCGTGGTCGATGCTCGCCGCCATCGCCGAGCAGACCACTGGCGTCGAGCTTGGGTGCCTGGTCAACTGCAATAGTTACCGGAACCCGAACCTTCAGGCCGATATGGCCCGCACCATCGACCACATCAGTGCCGGGCCAGACGGTGGAGTTGGCCGCTTCATTTTCGGGACCGGTGCAGGATGGTTCGATCGCGACTACAACGAGTACGGCTACGAGTTCGGCACGCCGGGAACCCGGATCGGTGCTCTCGCGCGAGACCTGCCCATCATTCGCGATCGTTGGTCGACGTTGAATCCGGCGCCGACCCGCGACATCCCGATCATGATCGGTGGAGGCGGGGAGAAAAAGACTCTGCGCATCGTCGCCGAGCACGCCACCATTTGGCACAGTTTCAGTAACGCGGAAACCCTCGAGCGCAAGCTTGGCATCCTCGCTGAACACGGCAAGGATGTCGGTCGCGACACGCGCGAGATCGAGCTGTCGACGGAGATCCGTTCGCGCAGTCACGATGAGGCGGACGAACTCATGGCGCTCGGGGTGACCATGTTCACGTTGGGGATAACCGGACCCACCTATGACCTTGAGAAGGTGCGCGACTGGCTTTCCTGGCGAGACCAGCGCCAGGCCGAGCGGGCGGTCGGTTAGCGTCAATTTTCGGGCAGGATCTGCCAGCCTGCCAATCACGGCACCCGGACGGCGCGCGAGGGCCTAGCGTTGTCTCGTGACTTTCACAAGCACCCACAGCAGCTCAGGCATGACTGCGAAAGTTTTCGTTGCGATTGTCATCACCGTGCTGGCGTGGGCCAGCGCGTTCATTGTCATTCGCGGCGTCGCGCCCCATTTCAACGGTGGTGCTTTGGCGCTCGGCCGGCTTCTCGTCGGAACGGTTCTCCTCGGACTGTTGCTGATCCGTCGGCCCTGGGTGCGACCAGCGCTGAACGAGTGGGCGCTGATTGTTGTCTTTGGCGTCGCGTGGTTTGGCGCGTACAACGTCGCGCTAAACGTTGCTGAGCAGACCCTTGACGCTGGTACAGCGGCGATGATCGTGAACATCGGCCCCATCCTGATTGCCCTCGGGGCTGGGGTGTTCCTCGGCGAGGGTGTGCCGCGGTGGCTTGCGATCGGTGCCGGGATTGCCTTTGGCGGCGTCGTTCTGATCGCGTTGGGAACCGGATTGGCTGGACTCGGCAATGGTGTCGGGATGCTGTGGGCGCTCGTGGCGGCCTTCACCTATTCGGTTGGCGTGCTCTGCCAAAAGCGCGTCCTGAGACGAATTCCCTCGACACAGGTGACCTGGTTGGGGTGCGCGGTCGGAGCGGTTGTTTGCCTGCCGTTCGCTGGCAGCATGATCGTCGAACTTCAGGGTGCTCCGGGCGCAGCCGTTCTCGGCGTGCTTTACCTTGGCGCCGTCCCAACATCGCTCGCCTTCACGACCTGGGGTTACGCTTTGTCGAAGATGCCTGCTGGTCAACTCGGGGTGACAACGTATGTCGTACCGGCCATCGTCGTTCTGCTCGGATTCTTCGCGTTTGGTGAGATTCCAACGATTCTGGCCATTGTCGGTGGAGTTATCTGCCTGGTTGGTGTTGCGGTTTCGAGGCACAGTTCGCAGCGCAACCGTATTCGGTTAGAGGATGCACCTGCGCCAGAAGTACCGTTGGTTCCCGGACCGCGTCAAAATCTGTCACAATAGTAAGTCGAGTCCAGACGACCCGACCCTCTATCCGGTCGTCCAGGAGTCCCTTACGAGCTTTCGCCGCGTGTGCCCCACGCCCACGGTTGGCAGTTCACCCCATTACACATACTTACGGAGAATTGTGGCTGTAAAGATTCGCTTGAAGCGCATGGGCAAGATCCGCGCGCCGTACTACCGCATCGTTGTTGCCGACTCGCGCACCAAGCGGGACGGGCGCGTCATCGAGGAGATCGGCAAGTACCACCCAACAGAGGAGCCCTCGGTCATCGAAATCAAGTCCGACCGCGCCCTGTATTGGCTCGGTGTGGGCGCCCAGCCGACCGAACAGGTTGCCGCTTTGCTGAAGCTGACCGGCGACTGGGGAACCTTCAAGGGCGAGAAGGGTGCCAAGAGCACCGTTCGCGTCGCAGAGCCAAAGGAAGCCTTCCAAGCTGACGAGAAGAAGAAGCCTGTTCTAAAGCCGAAGGCTGCGCCGTCCGAAAAGGCGGAAGAGAAGCCGGCGAAAGAGTTGAAGCCCAAGGGCGATGACGCTGCCGCGGATTCTCCTGCCACAGCTGAGGAAGCTCCGGCCGTGGCCGCGCCCGCAGAAGCAGCTCCCGCCGCTGAGGCTCCTGTTGACTCTCCGGCTGAGGACAATGCTCCGGCCGAGGACAAGGCTCCGACTGAGGACAAGGCTCCGGCCGAGGATGCTCCAGCTGACAAGGCTGCCGCATCTGACGATGGTGCTGCGGCCGACGCCGACAAGGCTTAAGCATGCTGGCCCCTGCGCTCGAACACCTGATCAAGGGAATCGTTGATCACCCGGATGACGTTCAGGTCTCCGAGAAGAGTTCGCCTCGTGGTGACGTTCTTGAGGTCCGTGTCAATCCAGAGGATCTCGGCCGTGTGATCGGTCGTGCCGGTCGCACCGCCAAGGCACTGCGGACCCTGGTCTCTGCGCTCGCCGACGGCCGCCGCGTTCGCGTGGACGTGGTGGACACCGATTCCTAGTAAGGCCGGTTCCGAAAGCACCCGTTTGCGGGTGGGTCGGCTCACCAAGGCGCACGGCCTCAAGGGAGCGATCAAGGTCGAGTTGTACACGGATGACCCGGACAAGCGGTTTGTTCCGGGCGCCGTGTTCATCCTGCAGGTTCCGGAATCTTCCGTCTGGTTCGGCAAGACGATCGAACTCATCGAACTGAAGTATTTTAACGTGCATCCGGTGGCGTTCTTTAAAGAAGTGACAGAGCGTTCTGTCGCGGAGAGCCTGGTCAAGGCAATTCTCTGGGTCGACCACGACCCCGACGAGGCGTCGACGGAGGACGACGCCTGGTACGACCACCAGCTGATCGGGCTTTCGGTGGTGCGCGATGGAGTTCAGGTTGGCACCGTCAGCGGTTTGGATCACTTTCCGGCGCAGGATCTTCTGCATGTGAAGACCGCGTCCGGTGACGTGTTGGTCCCGTTCGTGAAGGCGATCGTGCCGATGGTGGATATCGCGGCGGGAATCATCACGGTGACGCCGCCCGCGGGCCTCTTTGAGGCGTTGCCTGACGACGAGCCTGACGACGTCCAGGGCGAAACCCCCACCGCCTAGGCTTGCTGTCGTGCGCATCGACATCGTCACGATCTTTCCGGAGTTCTTCTCCGTGCTGGATGTTTCTCTGCTGGGCAAGGCGCGGGAGAGCGGACTGATCTCGCTCGGCGTGCACGATCTTCGCGATTTCACGACGGGCCGCCACCGCACGGTCGACGACACCCCTTACGGTGGCGGGGCTGGGATGGTGATGAAGCCGGAACCGTGGGGGGATGCTCTCGACGCTGTTATCGCCGACTCGCCTCACCCTGAGGTTCTCGAAGGGGGCCCCGTCGTCATCTTCCCTTCGCCAGCAGGTGAACTTTTCACCCAGGCGACGGCCACAGAGCTGTCGGCCGAAAAGCACCTGGTTTTCGGCTGCGGGCGCTATGAGGGGATCGACGAGCGCGTTATCGAGTACTCGTCTTCCCGCACGCGCGTGCGACAGATCAGTATGGGCGATTACGTGCTCAATGGCGGTGAAGTTGCCGCGATGGCGATGATCGAGGCGATTGGACGCCTGATCCCGGGAGTGATCGGCAATCCGCAGAGCCTCGTCGAAGAGTCTCACCGTGACGGCCTTTTGGAGTACCCGAGCTACACGAAGCCCGCCGAGTGGCGTGGACTTCAGGTTCCGCCGATATTGCTCAGCGGCAACCATGGTGCGATAGCCGCCTGGCGTCACGAGCAACAGCTGGAGCGCACGCGGGCTATCCGCCCTGATCTCCTACCCTGACCCGTTGAGAGCGCTGAGATTCAGCTGCGCGCAGTAAGTACGAGCGGACCGTCCTCGGTGACGGCAATAGTGTGCTCGGAGTGCGCGGCGCGTGAGCCGTCGAGGCTGCGCAGGGTCCAGCCGTCCGGGTCAGTGAAGATGCGGTCTGTGCCGTGCATGAACCACGGTTCGATCGCGAACACCAGTCCGGGCTTGAGCGGGAATCCGCGCCCTGGCCGCCCATCGTTGGGAACGTGCGGGTCCCCGTGCATGGTGTGGCCGACGCCGTGACCGCCAAAGTCGGTGTTAATGCCGAGCCCGGCCGCTCTCGCAACGTCCCCGATGGCGGCAGAAACATCGCCCATACGGTTGCCTGGTGTCGCGGCACCAATGCCGGCAGCGAGAGCATCCTGGGTGACCTCGATCAACTTCAGGTCTTCCGGGCGAGCGGTCCCGACCACGATCGAGAGGGCGGAGTCGGCCACCCATCCGTCGACGGATACCGCGAAGTCGAGGCTCAGCAGGTCGCCGTCTTTCAGCCGGTAGTCGTGGGGCAGACCATGCAGGGCGGCGTCATTGACCGAGGTGCACAGCACTTTACCGAACGGTGAGGCGCCGAAGGACGGGTGGTAGTCGATATAGCAGCTTTCCGCGCCACGCTTTGTGATGAGGGTGTGGGCGAGCGCATCCAGTTCGAGCAGGTTCGTCCCGACGTCAGCGACCGCGGCCAGCTCGGTGAGTACGCTGGCAACATACGTTCCGGCCGCACGCATCTCAGTGATTTCGCTCGGTGTTCTCAACTCAATCATCCAGCTATTCTTCACCAAGCCCGGCGTAGGCTGGAATCCATGTGGTTGAGACGAGCGTTTTACTACGTGCAGTTTTGGGCAATTCCGGTGCTCCCGCTGTGGCTGTTGATCGGCCGCGGGGTCATGATGGATGGTATCGGCTGGGGGTTCCTGGCACTGCTGGTTGCCTGCCCGCTCCTTTCCGTCGCGATGATTGCCGTGATGGGCATCACGATGGCGAGAAAGTCGGTGCGGCGTGCCAGGATGCTGTCCTGGCTTGACGCCGGCGTGCTCGCAGCGTGGTATCTCAGCATTGTTCTTGCCGGTCTGATTGCAAGCCCGATCGTGGCAACCCTCGTCGTTGTTCTCATGTTGGTCGCATTTTGGTCCGCCGTGTGGCAACTGGTCGTGGAGACGCGCCAGCGTGTGAACACTGTTTTGGCCAGTTTCGAAAATGTGGCGACCCGCGCGTACGAGTCGCCGTCGCCGGATGACCCCAATGTGATCCGAATTCGGCGCACCCTGTCGTAGGCGGCGACCTGTGTCGCGGGCTGGTGGTTGGCGACAACGACCGCGATGTGACAGAATTGTTCTTTGTGCCACCGCACGACTCTGCCACGGGGGAGTCAGGCTTCTGAACGGCACCACCTCATCCTTCCTGTAGTACCGAGTACGCCGTCGACCTGTGGCGATTGCAGAGAGCGAACATCATGCACATCCTCGACTCCGTTGACGCAGCATCGCTGCGCAACGATATCCCGGACTTCCGCGCCGGCGACAACGTCAAGGTTCACGTCAACATTGTTGAAGGAACCCGTTCCCGTATCCAGGTGTTCCAGGGTGTCGTCATTGGCCGCTCCGGCGAGGGCATCCGTGAGACGTTCTGCGTGCGCAAGATCAGCTTCCAGGTTGGCGTAGAGCGCACGTTCCCGGTTCACTCCCCGGTCATCGATCACATCGAGATTGTCACCCGTGGTGACGTTCGACGCGCCAAGCTGTACTACCTTCGCGACCTCCGTGGCAAGAAGGCGAAGATCAAAGAGAAGCGCGACTCGCAGTAGTCAGCTAGCCAATTCCCGGTGTTTTGACAGCCTAGACTTGTCGAGAACTCAGGGGCTACATGACGACAGAAGAACAACCAGTGCGCGAAAGCGCCGCCAGAAATCGTCGGCGCAACCGCAGCGTGAAGTTGTTCGTGCGCGATGTCGTGCTCATTTTTTTAGCCGCGATCATCATTTCGGTCGGCATCAAGACGTTCCTGGTTCGCTCGTTCTACATCCCCTCAGGGTCGATGGAGAACACACTGCAGATTGACGACCGTATTATCGTCAACGAGCTTGTTCCGAATGTGGTTCCGGTTGAGCATGGCGATGTTGTCGTGTTCCGCGATCCAGGCGGATGGCTTGGCCCGCGCCATCAGGTCGAACAAAACTGGTTTGCTGCCAGCATCGACTGGGTGCTGGCAGTTGTCGGACTGAGCGCGCCGGACAGCAATGACCACCTCATTAAGCGGGTGATCGGCTTGCCGGGGGATACCGTCGAATGCTGCAACACGTTCGGCCAGATGTCGGTCAATGGCGTACCCCTCGACGAGCCCTACCTCAAGTTGCCGCCCGGCGTAACGAAGGTGTCCGGAACGGACTTCAGCGTCACGGTTCCGAAAGATTCCCTCTGGGTAATGGGTGACAACCGTTACGACTCGGCCGACTCCCGCTACAACACCGACAAACCAACCAAGGGCTTCGTGCCAAAAGAGAACCTGGTCGGCCGGGCTTTCATTATCAGCTGGCCACTCGGCCACTGGACGTGGCTCGACAACTATCCGACCGTGTTTGCTGGCGTGGAGGACAAGAGCCCGTAAATGGCCGTGTGCGATCCGACCCTCGAGTGTGAGGAGGTGCTGCTGGCCGCCGGCGCAAGTTTGGTGATCGGGTGCGACGAGGTCGGCCGGGGCGCGATTGCGGGACCGGTCGCCGTCGGGATGTGCGCGGTTGATGGCGTTCGCCCGTTGCCGCATGGCCTGCGTGACTCCAAAATGCTCAGCGAGAAGCGACGCGAAGTTCTGGCTCCGGTAGCGGCCGCGTGGGCCGTGAACTGGGCGGTCGGGCTTGCCTCACCTCAGGAGGTCGACGACCTCGGCATCACCGCATGCCTTGGGCTTGCCGGCAAACGTGCTCTGACACTTTTGCACGAGGCCGGTGTTGGAATCCTGAATTGTGTCATCCTGCTTGACGGCCACCAGGACTGGCTGAACCCCGCCCTGGCCACGCCGCTGCGGGTGCACACCAGGGTGAAAGCTGACCGCGACTGCGGGTCTGTTGCCGCAGCATCCGTACTGGCAAAGGTGCACCGCGATCACCTGATGATTGCCGCGGATGCTGAACAGCCGGGCTACGGGTGGAGCGGCAACAAAGGTTATGGATCGGCCGGACACTTCGCCGCCATCGAGAGACTGGGAACGACCAACCAGCACCGTCAGAGCTGGCTGAAGGCTTCTGCGGGCCACATCCAGAACGCCTAGGATGGAGTCGCCATGGACGAGGAAGATTTCGAAGACTACGACCGCGAAGTAGAGCTCGCGCTGTTTCGTGAGTACCGCGACGTGGTGTCACAGTTCCGCTATGTCGTCGAGACGGAGCGGCGCTTCTACCTCGCCAATGAGGTCGAGCTTGTGCGTCAGGACACCGAACACGACTTCTACTTCGAACTGACCATGAGTGACGTGTGGGTGTGGGATGTCTACCGCGCGGACCGTTTCGTGAAATCGGTGCGCGTTCTGACGTTCAAGGATGTCAACGTTGAGGAGTTGAGCGCCAAGGAGCTTGAGCTTCCGAAAGAGCTCGCGCTCGACGAATAGGCTTTTCTTAAGTTGACTCACTTCTGTGCGGAAGTCGAGTCGTAGACCCATCACTTCGACACCCACCCCTTCGACAAGGAAGTCTCGCGTGCAACCGACAGCATTTGAACGCACAGTGCCCGACGAGCGCATCATCGATGAGTCGCTCAGCGGTTCTGTGCTTGCCCCTTTCTGGCTGGATGATTTTTCAGCACGCACCTGGCCGCGTTACGCCGGGGTTGAGACCTACGACCTGGTCGTCGTCGGCGGTGGCTTCGCCGGACTCTGGACTGCGCTTCAGGCCAAGCAGCGGGACTCCAGCACTCGTGTCGCACTGGTGGAGGCACGCACGATCGGTTGGGCGGCATCCGGACGCAATGGTGGATTCTGCGAAGCGACCCTCACCCATGGGGCGAAAAATGGGGAGCGCCGGTTTCCGAAAGAGTTGGCATTGCTCGACGAGCTGGGAATGAAGAACCTCGACGAGATCGAGCAGACCGTGTGGGAGTTGGGACTGGACTGCGATTTTGAACGCACCGGCGCCCTCGACGTTGCGGTCGAGCAGTATCAGGCAACCGACCTTGCTGAAACCGAGACCGATCCGCACCTCGTGTACTTCGATGAGGCGGCAATGCAGGCCGAAGTGGCATCCCCCACCTACCTTGCCGGCGTGTGGGCTAAGCGGGACACCGCGATGGTGCACCCAGGCAAGCTCGCGCATGAGCTTGCCCGCGCGTGTGCCGAAGCCGGAGTCGACCTTTTCGAAAATTCACCCGTGCTCGGGCTCGACAGCGAGCGCAGCGGGCCGGTCACCGTGAAGTTGGCCACCGGCGACATCCGGGCCGACAAGGTTGCCCTAGCGACGAACGCGTTCCCGTCTCTGCTGAAACGTTACCGCTGGCAGACCGTGCCGGTGTATGACTACGTGTTGATGACCCAGCCGCTGACGGATGCCCAGATGGCGTCGATCGGGTGGAAGAACCGGCAGGGTATTGCCGACATGGCGAACCAGTTCCACTACTACCGGCTCACCAAAGACAACCGCATCCTGTTCGGCGGGTACGACGCGATCTACCACTTCGGTGGACGGATTCGGCCAGAGTACGACGACCGGCCCGCGTCACACCGCCTTCTGGCGAGCCACTTCTTCACCACGTTCCCGCAACTGGAGGGGGTTCGCTTCACTCACCGCTGGGCCGGGGTGATCGACACCTGCAGCCGGTTCACCGCGTTCTTCGGGCACGCGCGTGGCGGTCGAGTAGCGCACGCGGCTGGCTTCACCGGGCTGGGTGTTGCCGGCACGCGGTTCGCTGCCAACGTGATGCTGGACCAGCTTTTTGGGCTTGAAACCGAACGCACGTCGCTGCAGATGGTGAAGTCGATGCCGATCCCGTTCCCACCGGATCCGGTCGCCTGGATGGGCGTCGAGGTGTCGAAGTGGGCAATGAACCGGGCAGACCACAACAACGGAAAGCGCAACCTGGTGTTGCGCACGCTGGATGCCGTGGGGCTCGGGTTCGACTCGTGAGTGGCGGGTTTAACGCTGCTTATTTTGCTGAGGCTACCGCGATGGACCTCGACCGTGAGCCGGTGCCGGCAAATCAGGTGGTCGCGGGGGAGCCGATGACCGGTACCACGGAACTTGGCTCGTTCGACGGACACGAGTACGGCGTGTGGGAACACTCGGTCGGGGCATCCTCCGACGTTGAGGCCGATGAGGTGTTCGTGGTGTTGTTCGGTGCCGCGACGGTCGAGTTTGATGGCGGGGATGTGGTCACGCTTGCGCCCGGATCCGTCGGCCAGTTGCGCAAGGGACAGAAAACCGTGTGGACGGTGACCGAAACTCTCCGCAAGGTGTACTTCGCCTAACCTGCGACCTGCGCGGCAACCCCGCAGTGATCGGGGCGGAACGATTCTGGATACCTCTCCTCCACAGCGTGGCCGTTCGCGGACACTTCCCGGATGCGCGTCCGCGCCAGTAATGAGGCATCCCATTCCTGCATCCTCAATTCGTGGCAGCAAAGGATGAACTGGGCAGACGCGGCGAGGAACTCGCGGCAATATATTTGAGCACGCTCGGGCACGTCGTGCTCGAGCGCAATTGGCGTTGCTCGCTGGGCGAAGTCGACCTGATCACACGTGACGGTGCAGACACGGTATTCGTCGAGGTCAAAACTCGCTCCAGCCTCGCCTTCGGGCACCCCTTCGAGGCGATCACCGACCGCAAGCTGGCCCGGCTCAGAAAGCTTGCTGGCGAGTGGTGCGCCCAGCAGACGTCCCGTCACGGGCCGATTCGCATCGACGCAGTCTCGGTGATCGCCTCGAGCGGCCAGACGCCGGACATTGAGCATCTGCGGAGGGTGTTCTGATGGCGGTCGGTCGCACCCAGTCGGTGGCGCTCCTCGGGCTTGAGGGGGCGATTATCGAGATCGAGGCCGACTACTCCTCCCAGTTGCCGAGGTTCATCCTCATCGGGCTTCCGGACACCGCATTGGGCGAAGCCCGTGACCGCGTGCTTGCCGCGGCGGCGAATTCTGGTTGCGATCTTCCGAGCCGCCGCCTGACCGTCAATCTGTCACCGGCATCGCTTCCGAAGCAGGGTTCCGGCTTCGATCTTGGGATTGCTTTGGCAACGCTTGCCGCTGCAGGAATTGTCAGCGCAGAATCGATCTCAGGGCCGGTTCACCTTGGAGAGCTTGGGCTCGACGGGCGCCTTCGCCCCATCACGGGCGTGCTTCCCGCAGTGTCTGCGGCTGCTGCTGCCGGGTTTGGCACCGTGTTGGTTCCAACCGGGAATGTGGCCGAGGCAGAGCTCGTGCCGGGCGTCCGAGTGGTCGGGGTCGCTTCACTTCGGGATGCCGCGATTTGGCACGGCGCAAAGTTCAAGCCGGAACCGGTCGAACCGATCCTCCCGCCGATTGAGGGCGAGCCGCCGGATGACAACCTCGACCTTGCCGACGTCATTGGCAACGCGGATGCCGTTGAGGCGATGATTGTTGCTGCGGCGGGCGGGCACCACGTGTTCCTGCTTGGGCCGCCCGGTTCAGGCAAAACGATGCTCGCGGCGCGCTTGCCAGGGCTTTTGCCCGATCTCGACCCGCGCGCCGCGCTGGAGGTCAGCTCGATCCGGTCGCTGTGTGGCCTGCCGGTCGGCACGAGTCTCATCACCCGGCCGCCGCTGGAGGCACCGCATCACACCGCGACCGGTGCGGCGCTCATCGGTGGGGGTAGTCGGCAGATTCGGCCCGGTGCTGCTGCGCGAGCGAGCGGCGGGGTGTTGTTCCTTGATGAGGCACCGGAATTTCAGTCCTCTGTTTTGGATGCATTGCGTCAGCCCCTGGAATCCGGGGTCATTAGCATCCACCGCGCCAACGCGGTTGCGCACTACCCTGGCCGGTTCCAACTCGTGCTTGCCGCAAACCCGTGCCCGTGTGGTCAATACGGTGCGCGTGATTCAGAATGCACCTGCACGCCGAGTACTCGGCGGCGCTACCTTGGCCGGATGTCTGGACCGCTGCTGGACCGAATTGACATCCAGTTGCGAGTGCAGCGGGTCACCAGCACACAGCTGAAGCTCGCCGACGATCGTCCACGCACGACAACCGCTGATGCACGAACGCGGGTCACCGCAGCGCGAAAACGGGCGGCGGAACGGCTCGAGACGACCCCGTGGTGCCTGAATTCGCAGGTGCCCGGTGCCTGGCTTCGCGGGCCGCACGCCCGTCTCGGCTCCGTCGTGACCTCCAGCATCGACCGCGCGTTGGAGCGCGGCGGGATCACCATGCGTGGCTACGACCGGGTCTTGCGCGTCGGTTGGACAATCGCCGACCTTGACGGAACCAATTCTCCGACCGCCGACCACATCGGTCGGGCGCTTTACCTCAGAAAGGCTCTATCGTCATGAGCATTCTCGGTTTGAAAGAAGCGGAAGTCTCACCACTGGTTCGCGCGATCGCAGGGGAGGACCTGGATGGGGCTGCCATCCATGACCGTTTCGCCCGCGCCACCTGGACCGGCATCGCCGAGCCTGGTGACCGAATAGCTGGCGAACTCGTCGCGTCGCTCGGTGCCACTGCTGCCTTGGAAGCGATCGTCTCCAGGGCGGAAGTCGGCAGCATCCTGGAACGGATCGACGGCGCAGCGGACGAAACTGAACTTCGGCAGGCAATCGACAGGTGGAAGCCGAGACTGCAATCCCGGGTGGCATTGTTGGCGTTGCGCCAGGCCGCGCGCTATGCGGTTCGACTTCTTGTACCCGGCGACCCGACCTGGCCGAGCGGGTTCGATGACCTCGGGCCGCACGCACCGATCGCGTTGTGGCTACGTGGAAACGAGTCCTCGCTGTCGACGGCGGCAACATCCATCGCGCTGGTCGGAGCCCGGGCAGCAACCGGGTACGGCGAACATGTGGCGATGGAGGCGTCCGCTGGGTTGGTGGATCGCGGCTACACGATTGTGTCCGGGGCCGCTTACGGCATTGACGGGATGGCGCATCGGGCGGCGCTCGCGAGTTCCGGCCAGACGATCGCGGTGCTTGCTGGCGGGGTAGACCGGTTTTATCCGGCCGGTCATGAGGCGCTGCTCGACAGGATTGTTGCAGCTGGTGCGGTCGTGTCGGAGCTTCCCTGCGGTTCAGCGCCCACCAAGTGGAGGTTCTTGCAACGCAACAGGCTCATCGCGGCCATGAGTCAGGCAACAGTCGTTCTGGAGGCAGGATGGCGGTCGGGTTCGCTCAATACGGCCGGGCATGCTGCAGCGCTGGGACGTCCGGTCGGCGCAATGCCCGGCCCTGTCACCAGCGCAGCGTCGGCCGGATGCCACAGGCTCATCCGCGAGTACGACGCGGTGTGCGTGACGAACGCGGACGAGATGGCGCAGCTCGCCCCGATCCTCGGCGCACCCGATGCGCCAGCGAGGGCAGAAGATCGTCGGTCGGAGATCAGCCCAGAAGAGGTTCGGGTGCGGGATGCCATGAGTTCTCGCTCGGCTCGCACCGTTGACGACATTGCTGCCCGAGCCGGGCTGTCGGTCGCCACGGTGCAAGCGGCGCTCGGCATCATGCAGCTCGCTGGTGCTGCGACCGAACGGGAACGCGGGTGGGTACAGCTGACCAACTCCTAGCCACGTCGGATCGCACATTCTGGGGGTTCTGCCGACTGCACGCCTCGGGCTATCCTCAGAAGGCGCAACCATCACGGGCGCACGAGAAAACGAAAGCAGTGGGAGCATGTGGTTTCGCCCTCGCAAGAAGCGATTCACAGCGAAACCGTTCGACGACACACTGCTGCCGCCAACGCGGTTCCTCACCGTCACCGAAGCGGTCGACGAAGGCATGCTGCTCATGGAACATGCCGGACGGATGGCGGTCAAAAACAGCATCATGATCGGTGCAATCACCGGAACAGACAGCTTCAGCGAATCTCACTACCGCAAGGTCGCCAAAGCAGCACTCCTGAGACTCGCAGTTGAGGCCGAAGACGCGGCAGAGCGAATTCAGGAACTCGAGCGGCAGCTTCGTGCCGGCATCACCCGCACCGCCGACGCGGAACGCTACAGCTCTGCCGACATCGCCAACATGGACCACCGCCTTGAATTGTCCGAGGAACTCGCAAAACGTCTGCATTCTCGAAGCAAGGACGAACCGTTCCTCACCGAATTGGTCGACAGCGCCCGACTCGACGCCTGGCGTGAAGTCGCCGCCACCATCAACCACAAACTCAGTGAGCAACACGTCGTACCTGACGAAGACTACGAACAACAACGCGAAGAGCGGATGCGCAAACTCATCGACGAAGATCTCGCCGCCCTGCTCGCGGTGTAGGCGGCACAGTCGGGGATGCGTGGCCATGCGGTCTGACGGTGACCGTAGGCTGAACACGTGATCCAACTAGGCCAGTACCCCGCCGCGGGGCACGTCATCGCCCACATCAGTGACACGCACTTCCTCGGCGGAGCCAAACCGCTGTACGGCAGCGTCGAAACGGATGCCCACCTGCTTCGGGCTCTCACCCAGCTCGAGGATTCCGGGGTACGACCGGAAGCCATCGTGTTCACGGGGGATCTTGCCGACCTGGGCGAACCAGACGCCTACACGCGTCTGCGCGCCCTTGTGGAACCGGTCGCTGAACGACTTGGCGCCACGATCATCTGGGTGATGGGCAACCACGACGAACGACTGCAGTACTCGAAGCAGTTGTTCGACATCGAGGCGACAGCACATCCGCAAGATCGGGTGTACGACCTCAACGGCCTGCGCATCATCTCCTTCGACACCACAGTTCCCGGTTATCACCACGGCGCCGTCACGACCGAGCAACTCTCCTGGCTATCCGATGTTCTGAAGACCCCCGCAGAACACGGCACGCTGCTGGCCGTGCACCACCCGCCCATCCCCACTCCCATGCTTGAGGCGATGGGGATGCTGGAACTGCACGACCAAAGCCGGCTTGCCGACGTGATCCGCGATACCGACATTCGCGGCATCCTGGCCGGTCACCTGCACTACACAACCCACAGCACGTTTGCTGGCATCCCGGTGTCGGTTGCGGCAGCCACCTGTTACACGCTCAACCTCACCGCGAAGGATCGAATCCTCTCCGGTGTCGACTTCGGGCAGGCGTTTAACCTCGTCCACGTCTACGCCGACCAGCTGGTGCATTCGGTCGTGCCGGTGGGTGAAACGACCGAGGTCACCGGTTTTTCGGCCGCCAACTGGGCGCAGATCGAGGCGATGACGCCTGAGCAGCGCCTCGAAATGTTTTCCAGCAAGAAGTCTCAGTTCAACACCGGCAGCGCCCAATCCTAAAACTCACGATCCTGGCCCGTGGCGGCGCGCATCCCGCTGCGAAGTAGCCGGGTGCGGGACGATGAAAGCATGAACCTCACTCGTGCGATCGACGACTTCGTCGGGACGCTTGAGCGCGAGCGCGGGTTCAGTGCCAATACGGCACGCTCGTACCGGTCGGATCTCGCAGCGCTCGCCGACTTTGCGGGCACACGACGGGT
>JBDSZO010000112.1:0-4008 GCA_039925105.1 Terrimesophilobacter sp.
GACGGGAACCGTGTGAGTGTGAGGAAGGGGCCACCAATGAAATCGATTCTCATCGTTGAAGACGACGAGAAGATGGGTTCCGCCCTCCAGCGCGGCATCCAAGCGGAGGGCTACGAAACCGTCCTCGTCGACAACGGGGTTGACGCCCTCATCAACGTCGCCAATCGCCAGTTCTCCGCGGCCGTTGTCGATGTCATGTTGCCGCATATGTCGGGATTCGAAATTTGCCGGCGGGTGCGGGAAACGGGCAGTACCCTGCCCATGCTTTTGCTGACCGCACGAGACGCCATCGACGACCGAGTGACCGGACTTGACGCTGGCGCAGACGACTACCTCACGAAACCATTCAGCTTCGCCGAGCTGGCGGCTCGCATCCGCGCCCTCCTCCGCCGGGATCCCGCCGAGCTTTGGGTAAAGACCTCAGCTGGGGACCTGACCCTTGACTCGCAAACTCGGAAGGCCGAGGTGTCTGGGCATTCGCTGTCGGTAAGCCCGAACGAATTCCTGCTACTGCGAACGCTCATCACTCAACTCGACCGGACGATGAGCAGACACGAACTGCTGGAGGCGGTCTGGGGGTCCGCGGAGCACATCGACGAGAACATCGTGGAGCAGTACGTCAGCAGCCTCCGCAAGAAACTGGCCGCTAGGGACAGCACCGTCAGCATCGTCACCATTCGCGGTGTCGGCTACCTGGCGACACTAAACAAATGAACAGCTTTCGGCGCGTATCAATCCGCTGGCGGATCACGATCGGCAGTGTGCTCGTGGCGGCCGTGTTGCTGTCCGTTGCCGCGTACATGTTTCGCGATCAAATCGAGCAGGTGCAGACTGCGGCCGACAAGAAGCTACTTTACGACGCCGGCACTCCCTATCTGACCGCGATCAAGGAGCATCCGGAAGTCATCGATCCGCCCGCCGGCGAACAACATGTGGGAGTGATCGATCCGAACGGACGCATCGTGGTCAGCAACCTTCCGGACAACCTCTCGGGTCGGGTGCATGACCTGACCAGGTTAGACGACGGGTCGCACTTCATTACTCAATCAGGCACTCATTATCTGGTGATCGTGCGAACAGTCAAAACCGTCGACGGTGACTGGTTCGTTGTGGCGACCCGCGATCAAGGGCTTGATGCGATCATTGTCGGGAAAATCGACATTCTTCTCATCACGGGCACCGGGATCCTCCTTGCCGGTTTCGGACTCGCCTCCTGGCTGCTGACCACTGCAGCGCTTCGTCCCGTCACGCGGATGCGCCGCCGCGCCGAAGCGTTGCGTGCGACCGGCTCCTTGGAACCGCTGCCTGTAGGGCCGGCGAAAGACGAACTCGCGGATCTTGCAACCACGTTGAACGACTTTATCGCTAGCGTCCGCGCCACCGCAACGCGTGAAAGGCAGATGGTCTCAGACGCGAGCCACGAGCTGCGCACCCCGATTGCCGTCCTCAAAGCCCAACTCGAACTCGCTCACCTCAGCGAAGGTGACGCAGTTGCTCTCCGCAATGACCTGGCCCTCGCCGAGGAATCCGTGGGCCGGCTGTCCAGACTTGCCACGAACCTCCTTGAGCTTTCCGCGCTCGAGTCGGAGTTCGACATTCAAAGAACCGATTGGCAATTGCTGGTGAACGAGTTCGTCGGTGCCTCCGACCGCGCCCGACTCCTTGCGCAAGCCAAACAGGTCACCGTGGAGTTTGACGTCGATGACACGGGTGGCCTCCGCTATCGGATCTCGCCCACCCATTTCGGCCAAATCCTCGACAACCTGATCAGTAACGCGATCCGCGCCGTTCCAGTCTCGGGCACAGTCAACGCCCGTCTCTCGGTAGATGACGGCCAACTTCTCCTGGTCGTTGACGACTCTGGGCCGGGGATGCCTGAGGCGTATATTGCCATCGCCTTCGATCGGTTCACCCGACCGGACGAGCAACGGGGGGCAACCGGCGGCGGCAGTGGGCTCGGCCTCTCAATTGTGTCGGTCATCGTCAGCAACGCGGGGGGCACCGTTTCGCTTGCCAACGCTGTTGAGGGCGGACTCATCGCGACGGTGACCCTCCCGGGCGCTGGCCCATCGGGCACACCCCCGTAAGCCTTCATGATCAACGGCGCCCGTCCTGGCGATTGTCCGCGCGGGCGCGCGGTACGCATTCTTGTTAGCGATCCCTGCGGGCTCGGTGGATCCCGTACTCGCGCCAGGTGAGCCACACGATGAAGATGTCGAACAGCGTCAACAGCACCAGAGGCCAGGAGAAAGCCACGATGATCTGATAGCTCTGGTAGGCGATGAAGACCAGCAGGAAGGCGATCATCCATGGGTAGGCCCAGAGTTTGTCTCTCAGCACGGCCACGACCAGGACGATCTTCACCAGGCCGTGCAATAGCAAGTAGACAGCACCAAATAGTGATGCCGACAGACTGAGACTGGTGGTGAGGTGGAGCAGGGCGTTGGCGATGACGTCATTCGGGTCTTCGCCGAGTTCATGCTGGGTCACGAATCGTGCGATATCGCCGATCTGTTGAGGGGACACCAACAGCAAAAGGACACCGCCGACCAACTCGAGCACACCGTCGAGACCCTTGAGGATCAGACTTACCGAGAAGGTGCGGTCAAGCACCGTCCTTCCACTGAACACACTACTCATACTCCCAGACTAGTAACGGCTGTTACATTTGCCTGTGTGACAGATGAGATTTGCTGGGTCCTGATTCTTATGCAGCTTCCCGCCGACCCTTCCCGACATCGGGTGGCGGTGTGGAGGGAGCTGCGAAAGGCAGGAGCAGTCCCTGTGTCATCTGGCGTGTGGGCTCTGCCTGCAGGGCCGACCTTCCAGGCATCCCTCGATCGTGCGGGAGAACTGTGCCGCAAGGGCGGAGGGACCATCGCAATAATCGACGCCTCCCCTCGGGACGACGCGTCGTCAGCGATGATCCGAGACGCGTTCGCTGCCGCACGACTGGACGAATGGGCAGAGTTTGTCGCCGATTGCGGAAAGTTTGAGCACGAGATTGCCCGCGAGGTCGCCAATCACAAGTTCACATTCGGTGAGCTCGAGGAAGAAGAACAAAGCCTGGAACGGCTGCGACGATGGTATCGGGACTTGAAGAAGCGCGACGTCCTCGAACTCCCGGAAGCTCAAACCGCCGAACAGCGACTACGCAACTGCGGGGACGTCCTCGACCACTACGCAGAAGAGGTCTACCGTGTCATGCGCGGCACGACACCGGCGATCGACACACCCTCTAGCGATGATGAGTCGGCGTGACGCCGTCGTGGCGGGCCACGGCCCCGCTGTATGCGGCGGGGTTCACCACAGCGTTCGGTGCCCACAGCATCGCTGCAGGCCTCGGCGCCGAAACCGCAAACATCGGGGTCAGCCTGCTCACCTTCGGGCTGCTGCTCGCGGTCTACGACATCGCCGAGGTCATCCTGAAACCCATTTTCGGATCCTTGAGTGACCTGATCGGGGTCAAACCGGTCATCGTCATCGGCCTTGCCGTCTTCGCCGCCGCGTCGCTGCTCGGCGTCGTGGAGACAAACCCGATCCTGATCGGCATTGCTCGCCTGGGGCAAGGCGCGGCCGCGGCCGCGTTCTCGCCGGCATCCTCATCCGCGGTGGCCCGGCTCGCCGGACCATGCGCTGCTGGTCGCTACTTCGGAAGATATGGATCGTGGAAAGGCCTCGGCTACGCCCTCGGTCCACTACTCGGGGCGGCGCTGATTTCCGTGGGCGGATTCCCAGCCCTGTTCGCCACGCTGGCAACCGTCGCAACAGCAACGTCGGTGTGGGCACTGATCGCCGTACCCCGACTCCCCGTGCTACCGCGACCGCGATACACCGTCGTCGATCTGATCCGTCAAACCACCGACCGGTCCTTCCTCATCCCCACCTTTGCCCTGGCCGCCGCCACCGGTGCCCTCGGTGTCGCCGTCGGATTCATCCCCCTCCTCGGAACTGCCCTACACCTGTCGTTATTCGCCAGCATGGCGGCGGTGACCATCCTGGCGGTTA
>JBDSZO010000113.1:0-8719 GCA_039925105.1 Terrimesophilobacter sp.
GGCCCTTGAGGGAAGAATCCCACAGGTCGGACACCGAGGTCAGGCCACCGGGCAATTGGTCCTTGTTCCAGGCGATCCCGGCAAACCCACCCTGCCACGGGACCGACATTTTGCGGCCCGGGTCGAATGCAACGTTTTCATAGATCGGGTCAAGGTTTTTCAGGTTTGGCATGATGGAGTGGTCAAGTTCCTGCGTATAGCCGAACCGAATCCAGCGGTCGACCATCCAGTCGGTGAGGCATACAGTGTCACAGCCGATGTCCTGGCCCAGCTTCAACTGGTCCTTCACCTTGCCGTAGTAGGTGTTGTTGTCATCAACAGCTTCTGAGTAGGTGGCCTTGATGCCGGACTGCTTTTCGAACGCTTCCAGCGTGGGGTATTTGCCGCTGTCATCGACGTCCAGGTACAGCGCCCAGTTGTCCCAGCGAACAATCTTGTCGGTGTCCGACTTATCTTTTGCCGCCGTCGGCTTTGTGTCGCCGCCGCCGGTTGAGCAAGCCGCGAGCGCAAGCGAACCCGCACCAACTCCTGCCCCCTTGAGCATGTTGCGGCGCGTGAACTGTGCGCGCTGCGCCTGCAGGACAAGGCTACGAATCATCGGGTCTTCTGGCAGTGGTCTAGTCATGGGAAAGCGACTCCTTAACGACTGGTGCAGTGGTGCGGACAACATTGTTCCGTGTGGCTTGATCCTGCCACACTCCGCAAGATTTTTACACCCGAAAGTGACCAATTCGCCCAGATTGTGTCCAAAAAATTACGAAATCAGTATCAAATTGGCCATTTCTCGTTCGGAATCCCTTGTCACGGCCCCCGCTCAGCGCGCTACGCTGGAGGCAGCATGGCGCCCTTTGGTGGCCGGCAAAAAACTGGATAGTTGAATCTGCAGGACAGGAGAGCAATGAAGGTCGCCATTCCAACGGAAATCAAGAACAACGAGTTCCGGGTCGCCATAACCCCGGCCGGTGTACATGACCTGGTCAGCCACGGTCACACTGTGATAGTCCAGGCCGGTGCCGGCGAAGGATCATCCATCACCGATGCGAATTACACCGAAGCGGGCGCGACAATTGCTCCGGACGCCGCCTCGACCTGGAGCGCGGCAGACATGCTGCTCAAAGTGAAAGAGCCGGTGGCGAGCGAATACGGCTACTTCCGTGACGACCTGCTGTTGTTCACCTACCTTCATCTTGCCGCTGAGCCGGAATTGACCAAGGCGCTCGTCGACTCCAGGGTCACTGCAGTGGCGTACGAGACCGTTCAGCTGCCATCGAGGGCGCTGCCGTTGCTTGCGCCGATGAGCGAAGTTGCTGGCCGATTGTCGGTGATTGTTGGGGCAAATGCGTTGCTGAAACCCAACGGCGGACCCGGCCTCCTCGTACCGGGAGTTCCCGGAACCCACCCGGCAAATGTTGTCGTGCTTGGCGGAGGGGTCGCCGGCACAAACGCGGTCTCGGTTGCCGTCGGGCTCGGTGCGGACGTCACGGTGCTGGACACCAACCTGAACCGACTGAAGGAACTCGACGAAGTGTATGCGGGCAGGATCAAGACGATTGCATCGAACGGGTTCGAGGTTGAACGTGCCGTGTTGCGTGCCGACCTGGTGATCGGATCCGTGCTGATCCCCGGTGCGAAGGCTCCGAAACTGGTCAGCAACGACCTGGTGTCCAGAATGAAGCCGGGCAGCGTGTTGGTGGATATCGCGGTGGACCAGGGCGGTTGCTTTGCGGACTCGCATCCGACAACACACGCAGACCCGACATTCACCGTACACAACTCGTTGTTCTATTGCGTTGCAAACATGCCGGGCGCGGTGCCGCACACCTCCACTTACGCGCTAACCAACGCCACCATGCCGTATGTGCGAGCACTGGCCAACCTGGGTGCGACGGCGGCGTTGAAAGCCGACCCCGCCTTGGGGCTCGGGCTCAACACGCATGCCGGACACGTCGTCAACGAAGCTGTTGCGCTCGCGCTCGGGCTCGAACACGTCACACTCGCGAGTGCCTTAGGCAGCTGAGGCCAGGATCAGTGGTCGGGAATCCTGACCCTGGACATCGCGCCGTTTGGCGCAAGAAGCACCATTGCCTCCGCTGGCGAGGCAAGCGGTGGGGGCAGAGCGCTCGAAGGCGCAATGCTTCGAAATTGGGACGGCGAACAGCCAAAAAACGCGATGGGTACGCTCGCACGCAATGATGCAAGCAGCGCCCAATCCGCTTGCCAGGCGTCAGGGTCGCCGAGGATGATACTTTTCGTGCCATTGAGCACGACCGAAACGTCCAGACGGTCAGTGGACCAATCGGTTGGCCGGCCCGCGCCAAGCAACGTTACCGATCCGAGCGGCTCCAAACGGGACATGATCGCCAAAGGCGTGTGCGCAACTACCGCGAGCCGTGACGGGACGAGAAGTAGTGGTGGTCGTGTCGGTGGCACTATTCCTGCCGGGTCAACGCACACCACCTGGATTCTTTCCCGTCGCCACAACCCACCCCCCTGAGGCAACGACGGATCGAAACTCTCCCTCGTGCCGCCTGCCGCCAGATGATCCTGGAGCTCGGCAACCCGAAGCACGAGCGTTGACTCGCAGACCTCGGCGAGCGTGTGCAGTTGACCGGAGATTCTGGATGCAGCCAGAACAAGGTGAACACCGCACGCCTTACCCTCGCGAATCAACGCCACGACGTTCTCCACCATGGCCACCGAATAGTCGTTGCCCAGCCGTCCAAGGAGAACATCGACGTCATCGATGAGGAAAAGCTGATTCGAACAGGTACCCGCTCGCACAGCGTCGAGGGCATCGATAACGCCATCCCACGCCCCCTCGATATCCGCCGGGACCTTTGTGGCCTTAATCTGCACCGCGGCTCGTCGCGGCAGCGACGACTGCGCACCGATCGCTGACAGGGCAAGCGACTTGCCGGACTGGCGACCGCCAACAATGAGCATGCTGCCGTGACTGTCCGGGTCGTACCGTGCAACGTCCTGGCTTTGCGCTGCAGGCCTGTCCAGAACGCCGAAGGCGATGCCGGATTCCTCAGGATCATCGAAAAATCCGCTGAGATCTGCAGGGCGAATCATGTGGGCAAGCGGTGCACGCCACGGCCGCCACGCCGAGGCTTGCGTTGCCTCCGACGACCAATGCCTGGCAATTGCCTGCGCATCCGCAGGTGTCGCCTTGGCGATCTGGACCGTCATTGGGGCTCCATCGCCCGTTGCGATAATCGCGCGACCGGGATCCCTCCGAGAAAGCTCTGCCGCATCCGGCGAGCCGATAACCGCGACACTGTCGGCCGGATTGTTGACCCGAAGCGAGACGCGCAGGGCGCAGTTCGCCAGGACTGCGTCGCGCACAACGCCGGCAGGACGCTGCGTGCAGAGGATCAGGTGTATCCCGAGTGAACGCCCCCGCGCGGCGATGTCCGCAAACACGTGGTGCAGATCGGGAAAACTTGCTGTCACCGTCGCGAACTCGTCGATGACTATCACGAGTCGTGGCAGGGACGCTGCAGGGTGCAATGCGTCGATGGAGGCCGCAGCACGGTCGCCAAGCACTCGTTCGCGGCGGCGGATCTCCGAGGTGAGGCTGGCCAATGCGCGTTGAGCGCCGGACTCATCCAGATCGGTGACGACACCAAGGCAGTGCGGTAGGTCTGTGATCGCGGAGAACGACGCTCCACCTTTGAAGTCGACCAGGAGAAAAGTCACCTCGGTTGGCGACGCTGTTGCGGCGATACCGAGAACCCAACTGACCAGCAGTTCACTCTTCCCACTGCCGGTGGTTCCGCCAACAACTGCGTGTGGTCCGTCTTTGACCAGGTCCACCATGATCGGGCCATCCTCACCGAGGCCGAGCGCGCAGGACAACGATCCGGAGGATGCCGTGGTTGCGCGTTCAAGGTCGCTGAAGTCCACTCTCGCCGGCAGGGACGCTCGCGTCGTCAGACCATTCACCCTGGCCGCGTCGGCGAGCGCCCGAGCAAACGTTTTGGCTTGTGCAGAAGAAACAAATTCCGGCTCGAAAAGTCGGTACCGAGAGTGGTCTGGATTCCGAATTATTTCCGCACCATCCCCTCCGCCGATCCGGATGATAATGCGGCAGCTTCTCGGCGCATCGGCAAGGCTCTTCACCGCGGCAACAGTGACTGTCTGGAGCGAGTCGCAGTGTCGAAACTCGACGAGCGCGTTTTGGCCGCCACTGGTACGCCCGGCCTGCGGATGCGGGAGCGATTCGATCCAATCCAGTGCAGGATTGATTCCAACAGAAATCAGCGCCTCATCCGGCGCCAGGGCGTTCGCGAGCTGCATCGCGATCCCGTTCAGGACCGCGAGCGCCTGAGCTGGCGGGCCCAGGATGGCAATACCGTGCCTCGCGTCCACAAGCACCGGTGCGCTCGCGATGGTGTTTGCCTCCGCTCCCAGCTCGACAAGTTCGGGATTCTCCTGAACCTCCTCCAGTTCGCGCTCCGCGATGAGGTTCAGCGCACTGGGTCCGCGCCCCAGAACGATCGGGAGATTCTCCTCGAGTCGTTTGGTCCATCGTTCTGGCGCATCCCGCCGGTCACCGAGCAGAAGAGTGGCGGTCGGTGCCAGCACATCGCGGCGTGCAATTTCCTCCTCCTGCGCGCCGCGAATTTTTTGACGAGCATGAACAAGCTCGCGCTGGAAGCGCACAAATTCCGCCCGGCCGTGGCGGCGGGCTTGACGCCGTGCATCGCCAAGACTTGCGACGGCGACGACGGGACCGAGCAGAGCGAAGATCAGGGCGAACGGCGAGCGCGTCACAACATACAGGGCGACGGAGGCGACAACCGGTGCGATGGTGGCAAGAATCGGAAACGGGTGCGGTGCACTCGGTTCCTCCGGGCGCGGGAGGCGAATCGTACGGTTTTCGGAACTCACAACAACAAGCACAGCCCAATCGGCAGTGCCTCACGGCGAGTGCGAGCGAACCCGGGGAAACGAGCGCTGTTTTTCGGGGAGTGAGGGAGTAGAACTGGATTGTCAGCTCAGGATGAAGAACTGCTCCCCCATGTCGACGCGGGACCCCCGCACCAGGCGGTAGCGTCGATCCGGATGGCAGCGTTGCCGTGTCGACTCGGGTTCGCGCACGATAGTTCCGTTGCCGGAGAATCGGTCCTTGACCCAGAACCCACCCTCCTCTTGGCCGAATTCGAGGTGAGTTTTCGAAACCGAACGGCTGGGGTCAAGCACGCGCACGATCTGGTCGAAGTACTCGCCTGGTTCTGCATGAGGATTGCGACCGATTAGGCCACTTCCGAACACAGTGAAGCTCTCGCCGGTGCTGAATTGAAGAACAAACCGTTCCCCAACGGTCGGCCGCGAGTCTGCCGGAGGCAACACAATCTGTGGCTGCGCTTTGGCGACCGGTTCAACTTCGCTCGCCGCTTCAACTTCGCCCGCCGGTTCAACTTCGCTCGCCGGTTCAACTTCTCTCGCCGCTTCAACTTCCGGGGTCGGTTCGGTTTCGGACTCAGCCCGCGCAACCTGGGCTTCCTGTTCGGCACGCGTTGGATATGCGACGACGCCTGTGACTGCTTGACGGGCGAACGAACCGGTGGCAGAAATCACCACGAATCCGCACTCACCGCAAAAAATGTCGTCCGGCAACAGCGCCGCACCGCACTGCTGGCAACGACCTGCCAAGCCGATCGGCAACGCAGATGGCCCGTCGATCTCATCCGGACCAGACGACGATATCGGGCTTGGCGCTGGAGCCTTCGCGCGCAGCGGCGCGGTCGATGGCGCAATGGCCCTCCCGCATTCCCCGCAGAACATCGCACCAGCGGGGAGCGTGGTGGAACAGTATGAGCAGATCAAGGCCATCACCTCCTACCGTTTGAACAAACTCTTGACACTATAGCCACCGAGACTTCGCAGCGAGACGAGCGCCTTAATGCGCTCCCACGTCGTCAGGTCGGCATCAAGCGAGTAGCGCAACTCATCAACGGAACGCCACAACTGGTCGGCCTGCTCATCGTCCGGGTCACCCGGCGAGAACACGGCGCGGTCGGCAACGGCCGCGAGAACAAGAGGCTGGACGCCGCCAACAACCTGGGCTACCTCAATCCGGGTTGGGGAAGGACCAGGGGTGAATCCGTGGTCGAGTGCGGCGTCCTCGAACTCTTCCCAGCCGCCAGCGATGCGCTGGATTGCCGTCGGCGCTCTGCGGCGCAATCTGCGGCGGCGCAATTTCGCCGCAATGATGGTCAGAAGTGGTGACAGCAGTACCGCAATCACCAGTACCGACCAGCCGAGTGCCATTAGTACCCGAAGAACAATGGTGAGGACCGGGTTGTCCGCCTGTGGTTGTTCCTGAACAGTGTTTGGCGGAAGTTGGGCATCCGGGGTGTCGACGTCTGGGATGTTTGGTTGAACCGGTGCCTGTGGCCGCGCAACTTTGAGAGCCTCTTCCGGCACCGCATCGGGGATGGGTCGCACCGGAGGTGTCGGGTCGATGGTCACCCAACCGCGGTCTGTTGTGTCCACCTCGATCCAGGCCGAGACATCACTGCCGCGCACGATAGTTTCCACCTGCCCTGAATTCTGTCCCAAGCTCTGGTCCGAATTTTGAGTTGGGTTTGTACCAGGTGCGAAACCAAACACCACCCTGGCAGGAAAACCCAACTGTCTGGCCATGAGCGCAGCAGTTGTCGCATACTGTTCCTGGTCGCCGATCATCCGTTGATCGGTCAACAACTGGGTGATCCGGTCTGCGGCGTGGCCGGAACGGCTCGGCTCCTCCTCGGGTCCGACCCCGTGACTGATGTAACCGTCCGCACGCAACCCTGCCAACATCGCAACCAGACGTTGCCCAGGCCCATCAATGCCTTTAACGTAGGCGTCCAAGCGTGCTGACAGCCCGTCAGGGACAACGCCGATCGGCGGCATTTCGACGGAAGCCGGTCGAAGGCCTGCGATCTCGCTTTGGGATGGTTCGGTGGGCAGCACCGTGGTCAGCGTGTACTTGTCGCCGGCCTTCAGACCACCAACCACTGCACCCGTTGCCGAGTTCTGGTTGAAGTAGAACCCCCCGAGAAGAGTTGATGCATCCTGTCCGTGGAAGTTGACGTTGACCAGGTCACCGACGGTGGGAAGCCACACTCCGGAGTAGTCGCCAATCGTGATGGTCATCGCAGCCCGGTCGCCGTTGACACCCGATTGGTCCACGGAGAGTGGAACCCTCGTAAAGGACCCTGACGCGCTTTCCGCGCCAGGAGCACCGACCGAATAGATGATCCCGTCGTAGGTGTCCAGTGTCGCGATCCTGATGCGCGCATCACGTGGGAGATCTGAAATGGTCAGGACGGTGCGATTCACGGTCGCCGTCTGCTCATATTTGCGGAACCCACTCAGCGGGCTTGGATAGTCCCGCGGATCGAACGGTTGAACGATGGATGAACGCAGGACGACGCGATCTTTTGTCGGGGGAAAGAGCGTGGTTGCGCCAATGGAGGCAACCGCAGCGATCGCCATAATGAGCCCGGCACTAATCAGGGTACGCAGACCGACAAATCCACCGTCCGCGAAAGTTTCGATGGGAACACCGCTCGAATCGGTTGCCCGCACCGCAAGCATTCGAATCGATTCACGCCGACGATACCAGCGACGCCAGATCAACCAAAACAGCACGCTTGCGGTCAAGCCGATCGAAAGCTGGATCGGCCATTGTGCGAATTCCGGGCCGAACAGGATTGCGAAGATGAACAGGGCGATCGGGCCAAGAACCCCCAACTCTCCAAACTTCGCACGTAGTGCGACGGTCAGCGAAATCACCACCACAACCAGAACAACCATGAATGCCGGCACCAGTAGGGTTTGGTAACTGCCAACCGGCAGACTGATCGTCAGCAACTGCTTCCACCCGAGCGCGCTGGCCTCAAGCAGTTGCCTCAACCCGTCCAGGGACGGAAGCACAAAGGCGATGGCCCCGGACGGCACTGCTAAAGGCACGCCGAGTATGAGAAACGCGATGATGGCCAGCGACATCACCATGAGACTTGACCAGCGGAACACCGCACCAAGGATGGCTATTGCTGAACCGACAATCGTCGTAACAACGACCATGATGACAAGCTGGATACTGCCATAGCTCGGCCACAGCGCTGCAGCAGCAAATCCGGTTGAGAGCCACAGCATGAGTGTCGACGCAACAATGAACCCTGCGCGTGTGCGGCTGGGCACAGGACTCTTTTTTCGGCGCACTGAAGGTTGGCTCATGCGGCTGCCGATCGCGAGAGTGACTTCTGAAGGTCTTTGAGGTACCCGATTGTCAGAACACTCAGCCCCGGCACCCGGCGAAGACCCGGAACGATTTCCGGGTCGCACACGATGGCGACAACTTCGACATCGACGGGAAAGGATGCCGATGCAGCGCGCAACTGGGTCGGGGTTGTCCTCGATCCACACAGCAGGAATGCGACAGAGATCCCGCCAACGCGTTCGGAGACGACGCGCGCGACGTCCCGCACATTCAGTGCAGACTCTGCGTGTTCAATCACCGCGAGGTCGTCAAGCAGTCGGGAGCGGGTGAGGGTGCTCAACTGCGAAACGGCGAACACCTTGCGCTTGGCAAAGTCGGGGGTGCGCTCACCGACCACAACCGACACCGTTCGCGCGTCGCGAATGGCGCGAACGCCGAGCGAGCCGGCAACGCTCACGGCGAGTTCGAACTCCTCGTCGCTCGCGTAATCGGAGCTGGCAA
>JBDSZO010000114.1:0-1557 GCA_039925105.1 Terrimesophilobacter sp.
GTGCTGGAGAGCCTTGTCGCGGTGCGGAGCGACACCCTCGCGAACCGCACGCGTTGACAGCAGGCCGGCCAGCTCCGGCCTGCTTGCCTGACGTATTCTTAATTCTGGAACGCAGGCACCACGTGCTCAATGAACAGCTCGAGCGAGCGCTTCTTTTGCTCGTGCGACATGCTGTTGTCGCTCCAGAAGCTGAACTCATCGACCCCGAGCGATTCGTAGTGATGCAGACGCGTAATGACCTCATTTGGGGTGCCGATGAGCGCGGTCTTATGCAGATTTTCCGGCGTGAATTCTGGGCGGTCAGCGAATTTCTCCTGCGGGCTTGGCTCGAGAAATCCGTCAATCGGAGTGGTTTTGTTGCCAAACCAGGCGTCAAAAGTTCGGTAGTACTTGTTGATCGCGTCTGCGGCAACTCGCCATCCTTCCGGCTCCTTCTCGCTGTGCACGTAGGTGTGGCGAAGCACCATCAACTCTGGCCGCTCGACGTCTGGGTGGTTCGAGATTGCGGTCTCGAACTTTTGTACAAGATCCTCGACCTCCTCATCGCCTTTCATGAGCGGGGTCACCATGACGTTGCAGCCGTTTGCGACCGCAAAATCGTGCGAAGCAGGGTCGCGGGCCGCAATCCACATTGGCGGATTGGGCTTCTGGATCGGCTTTGGCACACTCGTGGAGGTCGGGAATTGCCAGATTTCTCCATCGTGGGCGTAGTCGCCCTCCCACAGCTTGCGAATGGCCGGGACCATTTCGCGCAGGTGCTTACCGCCATCTGACGCTGGGAGGCCGTCGGCCATCCGATCAAACTCGAATTGGTACGCGCCTCGAGCCAGACCGATCTCCGCGCGACCGTTGCTGATCACATCGAGCAGCGCGGTTTCGCCTGCGGCTCGGATTGGGTTCCAGAACGGCGCGATAATTGTGCCGGCTCCGAGGCGGATGGTCTTGGTACGCGCGGCAAGAAAGGCGAGCAGTGGCATCGGGTTCGGAGAGATGGTGTATTCCATCGAGTGGTGCTCACCGATCCACACAGTGCCGAAACCACCGGCTTCGGCGAGCAGCGTGAGTTCGGTGAGATTCTCGAACGACTCCGCGTGGGAGACCGAGTTGTCCCAGCGTTCCATGTGGATGAACAGTGAGAATCGCATTTTGTTCCTCGCTAACTTGTTGTTTATTTTTAGATGTTTGCTGCGGTGGACGCATCGGAGTCGCGTTCCGCAATGGTGGTGTTAGTTCGTGACCAGTGCTCGCGATCAACCTCGCGAACAATGACGGTGATGTTCTCTGGAGATGCACCAACCGAGTGCTCTACGGCGTCATGGAGCGCAGCCATGAGCGCACGTAGTTGCTCCGGGGTGCGTCCTACAGCAATGGAAACGTCGATCAGTGGCATTACTCGTGTCCCTTCAGCCGCGCATGACGAACGGGTCGGAAATAGGACCTTCGTCAGTGTTGATCCAGACGCTTTTGAGCCGCGTGTACTCGTTCATGGATTCAAGTCCATGCTCAATTCCGACACCCGAATTTTTGAAGCCCTGCCGAGGTGACATAGGCGACATC
>JBDSZO010000115.1:0-5180 GCA_039925105.1 Terrimesophilobacter sp.
CTGCACGCGCCGGTCAACAGCGGTCAACAGTGCCGGTGCGCCCTCGAGCACCGCGTACTCTCCGAGCAGAAAGAGTTTGCCGGGTGCCGAGGCGCGTGTCGTCATCAGTGCGAACCCGTCGCGTGATTGGGCATCGTGTGTGCGCCAGCTCCGAGACCACTGATGCGTGTCTCCACCACACCCGTCACACTGGCCAGGGCTGCGGCAATCGCGTCCGCATCCTGCGGCTGGCAGAGCACTTTCACCTGCGGGCCTGCATCGATCGTGAAATAGGTCGCGGTGCCGCTGGCGCGAAGTTCACGCACAGTGTGGATAAGCGCCACCGTTGCCGCGTTCCAGTAGATGAGCGGCGGTTGCGTCGTGAACATGAGCGAGTGCAGGGCGAGGCAACTGTGCTCCGTTCGTTCGCCAAGAGCGGTGAAGTCTCGCTGGGCAATAGCGGAACGCACCAGGGCAAGTTCCGACTCTGCATTGTCGACCCACGCCGAATAGAACGGCGAAGTCGCACTCGTCGCTTGCATTCCCGCGGTGGAGGGCACCGGCTTAGCTCCGCGATCGGTGATCGCGACGACGACGCTGAGCGGCCACTCTGTTTCGTCACGCAGTTGTTCTGCATAGGCGCCGTCGCTGTCGAGGTCGGTGTGCAGTTCGACGTACCCGCCAAAAAGTGAGCGGGCCGCGGATGCGGAACCGCGGCGGGCCAGGATCGACAGTTCGCGCGTTGTGGCATCGACGCCTGCTGCCCGGCACGCCGCAACGACAAGCGCAGCGAACCCTGATGCGGAGGATGCCAGGCCGGCACCGGTCGGGAAATTGTTGCGGGAGTGCACCTGCGCGGGGACTGTGAACCCGCCGAGTTCGCGCACCAAATCGAGCACCGGAGTGATGCGCGCTGCGGGCTGCTCGCGGTCATCCAGAACCAGCTGATCGTGCGGCAGCGCCGGGTCGAACGTCACCGTGGTGTCGGTGTGCAGCGCATCCAGGGTGATCGAGATCGAGCCCACAGCAGGAATATTGAGCGGGGTATCGCGTTTTCCCCAGTACTTCGCGAGGGCGATATTACTGTGCGCGCGAGCGGACGCGGTGCGTACACCGCCGTTGGTGTCAGTCACAGTGGCGCTCCGATCGCCCCGTTACAAAGAGAACGAGAACCCGGCCACCATTTTAGCCTCAGGACTGCTTGCTAAAATTGTGAACGTGGTGCCCCTGTGACACGCGCACCACCCCGATCAGAAGGAATGGCGTGCTCCCAGGAATCAGCGGTCTCTCGCTCTACCTCCCTCCTTATCGTGTGCAATTGCAGGACTGGTGCGCCTGGAACGACCAATCCTGGGAGAAGACCCGCAGCGTTGTTGGGCGCAGCTTTAGGATGCGTGGGCCAGCTCAAAGCGTCTACACACTCGCCGCGAACGCGGTTCTGAGGCTCATTGAGGACTACGAAATCGACCCTCGGCGGGTCGGCATGCTGGCACTTGGAACGGAGTCCAGCAGCGACAATTCCGCGGGAGCGGTCATCATCAAGGGCATGGTCAACGACGCGCTTTCCGTGAAAGGGTTGGCGCCACTCGCGCGCGACTGCGAGGTTCCTGAGTTCAAACAGGCTTGTCTTGCTGGCGTGTACGGGTTGAAAGCGGCGCTGCGCTATCTGAGCGCGGACGGCAAGGGACGCCAGGCCATTGTCGTTGGTGCCGACATTGCCGAGTATGCGCTCGGCAGCAGCGGGGAGCCAACGCAGGGTGCCGGAGCGGTTGCGATGCTCGTCGAGAGTGAGGCGCGGCTGCTCGAAGTGGATCTGGCGGCTGGTGGCAGCGACTCCGATTACCGCGTCGTCGACTTTCGTAAGCCGTTCGCCCGGTTCCGGCAGGCGCCACGGGATGATGGCCAGATGCAGGATCTTCCGGTGTTCAACGGGCGCTACTCGACCAGTTGCTACATTGATGCAACCCATCACGCCATGGCGGACATGCTCGCCAAGCGCGACGGTCGCGCAGTGGACTACTTCGACGAGGTCGACCGGGTGTTCATGCACCGGCCGTACAACCAGATGCCCACCACCGGATGGGTGATGGCGTACTTGTTCGCGCTCGCCTCTGACCGGGCGGAAGGCCGGGACACGCTCACCCAGTACAGTTCCGCGGGTGGAATCGACGCCGAGGCTTTGCTGGACGAGCTCGACAACGCATCGCCATTCGATGGCCGCGTTGTCACCGGTGAAAGCAGTGGAGACGTGTTCCCGCTCTCCCGCAAACTTCGCCAATACCTGCGCGGTACCGACGTCTGGCAAACCCTGGTGATCGACAAACTGAGCCTTGGTGCTGACCCGATGCGGGATCTCGGAAACCTTTACTCCGCCGCGCTGCCCGCATGGCTGGCATCCGGGCTACGCCAGGCCAAAGACGAAGGAACAGCCATCACGGGCGAACAGTGGCTTGCCCTCGGGTACGGAAGCGGTGACGCCGCAGAGGCGCTGCCCATGCGGGTCGTTGCCGGTTGGGAGGATGCGGCAGACCGCATCAACTTCACCACGGCGCTGGGCGATCCGGTAGACCTGACCGAAGCACAGTACATTTCCCTGCACGAGGGGCGTGCCAGCGATCTGGTCGCGGTCCCTGCGCGCGGCGAATTCGTGGTCGAGAACATTGGCGCGATAGACGGTCCCGACTTCCACAACCTCGGTGTCGAGTTCTACCGATACGTCGCAGAATCCTAGCGGCCGCTCGCGTGTGGGCGCCTCAGTCGGCGGAGCGCAGCCTCCGCAGAAGGAGTGCAACCTCGAGTGCTGCGGATGCCGCCTCTGCGCCCTTATCTTCCTTCGAACCGGGCAATCCAGCGCGGTCGAGACCCTGTGCCTCGTCATCGAGTGTGAGCACCCCGAAGCCGACCGGCTTGCCAGTATCCAGGGCAACCCGGGTGAGCCCGTCGGTGGCAGCATTCGAAACGAAATCGAAATGCGGAGTGCCACCACGGATGATCACCCCAAGGGCGACCACCGCATCCGCGCCGGCATCCAGCGCAGCCTTGCAAACAACCGGCAACTCGAAACTGCCGGGAACGCGCAGCTCGGTGACCGTCGCACCGGATGAGTCCAGCACTCGATGGGCACCAGCGAGTAAGCCGCCCGCGATCGCCTCGTGCCAGCGGCCGGCAACGATCGTAACCTTTAGCCCGGTCGCGTCGATGGCTTCCTCGGATGATTTCGGGGCTCCCGCACCGCTCATGATGGGTGTCCTTCCAGTTCGATCAGGCTTGTCACGTTCTCTGGCAACCGGTGCCCCATCCGGTCCCGTTTTGCGTCAAGGTATCCGTGATTAAACTCACCAACACCGACGACAAGCGGGATGATTTCGTCGACCTCCAGCCCGTGGGCAGACAATTGGCGGGCCTTCTCCGGATTGTTCGTCAGAAGCCGGACCGAGCGGATGCCAAGATGCTCCAGAATTGCCACCGCAGCGCCGTAGTCCCTCGAATCTACCGGTAAGCCGAGAGCAAGGTTGGCGTCCAGCGTGTCCAGCCCAGACTCCTGGAGCTTGTACGCCTTCAGCTTGTTGACAAGCCCAATGCCGCGACCCTCATGGCCGCGCAAGTAGATGACGACACCGCCGTCGCGCTGGATCAGTTCAAGCGCGTGATCCAGCTGAGGTCCGCACTCGCACTTCAGTGAGCCAAATACTTCGCCGGTGAGGCATTCTGAGTGCACGCGCACGAGGGAGTTCTCGCCGAGCTCGCCCGCAATCAGCGCGACATGATCTGAACCGGTCATCCGGTCGCGGTAGGCGCGGATTCGAAGATTGCCGTAAACGGTCGGCACCGTCGTCTCGACCTCGAAAATCACCCGGGACGTCTCAGGAATCGGCGTCACTGAACCCTCAGTGCCAACACCCTGCGCGTTCAGGTACTCGATGAGTGCGGCAATAGTGATCACCACAACACCTTCCGCCTTGCCGAATTCGAGAAGTTCAGGGAGGCGCATCATCTCCCCGTCGTCCTGGACGATCTCAGAAATTGCGCCAACCGGCGTGAGCCCCGCCAGCTTCATGAGGTCGACGGCGGCCTCCGTGTGGCCATCGCGTACGAGCACACCACCATCAGCGGCACGCAACGGCAGGATGTGACCTGGGCGGTGCAAACTGGCCGCGGTTGAGGTCGGATCGGCGAGCACCCGTAGCGTGTGGGCACGGTCGGCAGCGCTGATTCCGGTACTGAATCGGTCGGCGGCATCCACCGACACCGTGTAGTTCGTACCTCGCGGATCCTCATTGGCGGTCACCATGACGGGAAGCTCGAGCCGATCGGCGAGCTCGTTCGTCATCGGGGCGCACAGGTAACCGGAAGTGTGGCGCACCATCCAGGCAATCCACTCCTGGCTGGCCAGTTGCGCCGAAATGATGACGTCGCCCTCGTTTTCGCGGCCCTCATCGTCGGCAACGATGATCGGTTTGCCGGCGCGCAGCTCGTTCAACGCGGTGGGGATGTCGGCGAGACTCATTGCTCGCTCCTTTCGTTTGATTCGTTTCCTGAGGGATCGCGTCGCGATCGTCTCGAAGGGATCGAACGGCTCACAAGGGGCGTGTGGGGATCATTCAAGGAGTCGTGCCCATGGATGCCCGCCGAACCCGCGACCCCTTGAATGCTCCCCACATGCTTGGTCACTTGTTCCGTCTTTGCAAGCATGCGCTCAACGTGGCGGGCGAGGATGTCTGTTTCGACATTGACGAGGTCGCCCACGGTCTTGAAGCCGAGGGTTGTGACGGCGAGTGTTTCGGGAATCAGAGACACCTCGAACCAATCGCCGCTGTCATCAGTGCTGGCGTCGCGGCCGACGGCACTCACGGTCAGGGAGACCCCGTCGAGGGCGATCGACCCTTTGCGTACGACAAGGCTCGCCAGCTCGGGTGCGAGGCTGAATCGCACCACCCGCCACGCGCTGCCGTCGGTGATCGAGATGACTGTGGCGGTGCCGTCAATGTGGCCCTGAACGATGTGGCCACCGATCCTGTCACCGACCTTCGCTGCGCGTTCAAGGTTGACCTGATCGCCGGGGCGCGGATGCTTCAGGGTGCTCATCGTGATGGTTTCCGCCATCACATCTGCCGTGAACCAGTCGGTGCCCTGATCCACGACGGTCAGGCACACACCGTTCACCGAGATGGAGTCGCCGTGGTGGGCATCCGACACCGCAA
>JBDSZO010000116.1:0-1960 GCA_039925105.1 Terrimesophilobacter sp.
CCGAAAAGCCGCCGAGACAAGCAGGAAGAGATCAACGAGTACATTCGGGAAGCCACAGAAGGCGTTGAACTGCTCACCAACGAGCCAGAGTGGCCAGGATGGCTTGAACCGATCGCAACCCTCAACCACAACCTGGGTGCCATGCCGCTGGTGGGCGGAAACGATGCTCGCCTGTACCCCGACTACCTTGAGTCGCTGGAGGCGATGACGGAGGCTATCGGCAAAGCCAAAAGCTATGTTCACTCCGAGTTCTACATCATGGCCCTCGACGACACGACAGCGCCATACTTCGACGCACTGGAAGCTGCCGCAACGCGCGGAGTCACAGTGCGGGTACTGCTCGACCACGTCGCATCGCTGCGGTCACCCGGCTACCGACGCACCATTCGCCGGCTGAAAAGCATGGGCGTGCAGTGGCACCTGATGTTGCCGTTCCAACCGCTTCGAGGCCGGTTCCAGCGACCAGACCTGCGCAACCACCGCAAGATCCTGGTCATTGACGGGCTCGTCGCGTTTACCGGCTCCCAAAACATCATCGACTCGACCTACAACAAACGCTCCAACCTGCGGCGCGGCCTGCACTGGAAAGACCTGATGGTACGGTTCGAAGGCCCCATTGCCTCCGGCATCAACGCCCTGTTTGTGACCGACTGGTACAGCGAAACCGACGAACTGCTCACCAGGGAGGCTACACCGATCCGGGATGCGTCAGTCAAGCACCGCGTCGGCGCCCAAGTTGTTCCCAGCGGGCCATCGTTCGCCGGAGAAAACAATTTGCGCCTCTTCAACTCGCTCCTGTATGCGGCGCAAGAGCGCATCATCATCTGCAGCCCCTACTTCGTCCCAGACGAATCGATGCTGTACGCAATCACGACCGCAGGGCAGAGCGGTCTCGACGTGCAACTGTTCGTCTCCGAGATCGGCGACCAACCGATGGTGTACCACGCCCAGCGCAGCTACTACGAGGAGCTGCTCAAGTCCGGGGTACGGATCTGGCTGTACCGGTCGCCGACAGTGCTTCATCCGAAGCATTTCACCATCGACGACCAGGTCGCCGTCATCGGATCCAGCAACATGGACATGCGCTCGTTCAGCCTCAACCTTGAGATCTCCGTCATGGTTCGCGGGCTGTCATTCGTCAGCGAACTGCGGGAAATCGAAGAAGAGTACCGTCGACACAGTCGCGAACTTCACCTCGAAGAGTGGCTGGCACGGCCACTTCGAAGCCAAGTGCTCGACAACCTGGCGAGACTCACCTCGGCGGTGCAGTGATGCGGGCGAGCCAACTCGCTTCCGATTGAGCCAACTTAACTCCGATTGAGCCAACTTAGCTCCGATTGAGCCTGCTTAGCTCCGATTGAGCCTGCCGAAATCCTTAGCGGTCTCGACAAGCTCGACCCGAAAGAACGGGCTCCACCCGAAAAAAGGCGCTCAAGCCGAAAGAAGGGAGCTCAACCCGAGACCGGCCGCTCGACCGGATCCACGCGCGGACCTGACCTACTCAAAGCGGGCAACTCATCGACGCGACCGTCGATAAGAGCCAAACGCTTGGCTCGTCCCCAACCTTGAACCTGCTTTTCGCGAAAGAAGGCTTCGTCCATCGTCTAAAACTCTTCGCAATGCGCGAGTTTCACCGGAAGCCGTTTGGAAGTATAGGCGGAACCCAGACCCGACTCGTGTTGCCAGAATCGCAGGCTGATGTCATGTGTGCTCCCACAATAGAAACTGCCATCGCCGCACAAGAGGATGTAGAAGAAAGGCATCCATAGATGTTGAACTCCCTCATCACTGAACCCGGCCAGCGCTGGGATCCTGTGCAAAGTTGGGACGACGACCACACTGTGTGGGAGAGGGCCATCACGCTCTTTCGAACTGAACGGGGCCACCTCCGATTGAGCCTGCCGAAATCGTGCCAGCGGTCTCGACAAGCTCGACCCGAGAAAAAGGGGCTCAGCCCGAA
>JBDSZO010000117.1:0-5925 GCA_039925105.1 Terrimesophilobacter sp.
TGGTCCACGGGTTGCCCGGCCACAGGTTGGAGAACATGGCGTGGCCAATTCCGGTGCGCAACGACGGCACCGCCCGTGCGGATGGGTACAGCGTGCCGTCCGAATTCAGGATGGCGGGGCCGACCGAGGCAATCGAATCGTCGCGCCCACCGACCGCGACAAGCGCATCGATTGCGCCAGGGGAGAGCAGCACATCAGGATTACTGAGCAGAATCCAGTCGACTGAGCCAGGGAGCGCCCTGACTCCAGCATTCATCGCGGACCCGTAACCCAGGTTGGCGCTCATCGGCAGATAATTCGCCCGCCGCTCGGCGGCCAGCCGTTCAACCGCACCACCGGAACCCGGCAGGTTGTCGGCGATCGCAATCGCCACTGCCGCGCTTGAAGCTGCCGGAATCGACGAAAGGAACGGCCCAAGAACGTCCTCGGAGCCGTAACTCACCGTCACCACCGCTAACCGCGGGTCGGTTGTGGGGTCAATGCGCTCGGCCATAGGTAGCCAATCCTAGTTCTTGGACGCGTGAGCCTAGGTTAGATTGATCGCGACGAGATTGATCGCGGCCGGAGACTTCCGGGCGGTGCGAGGTGGAGCGATGACTGACTCGGTGACGCAACGTGTCTCGGTTGCGCTCTGCACCCACAACGGTGCTGGGTACGTTGCCGAGCAGGTTCGCAGCATCCTGCACCAAAGCGTGCCGCCGACCCAAATTGTGCTCTCCGATGATGCGTCGACGGATGCGACGGTGTCGACAGTTCGGGAAATTGTTGCGCGGTTTCGGGCTGAGCGGCCGCAGCTTCCCTTGCAGTTGACCGTTCTGTCCAACCCAGAGCCTCTGGGTGTGACCGCGAATTTTCAGCAGGCGATCGAAGCGTGCAGCGGTGACCTGATAGCGCTCTGCGATCAGGATGACGTGTGGATGCTGGACAAGCTTGCCGTCATCGTCGACCATTTCGCGCAGCGACCCGAGCTGACGTTGGTGCACACCGACGCGAGGTTGGTGGATGAGCATGGCACCGCGATCGGTCAGGATCTCGCCGCAGCGCTCGGGTTCACCGCTCGCGATCAACGTGATGTTCGGGAGGGGCGGGCGTTGAACGTCCTGCTGCGCCTCAACGTTGTTACCGGCGCGACGACCGTGTTTCGCAGGAGTCTGGTGGATTCTGCGGTGCCGTTTCCGGCGTCCTGGGTGCACGACGAGTGGCTCGCGATGGTTGCAGCAATCACCGGACAGGTCGACTTTTTACCCGAACCACTCATCAATTACCGGCAGCATGGGTCGAATCAGATCGGTGCCGCAAAGCCGACGACGTCGCAAAAAGTTGAGCGGCTGCGGGTGTCTCGCTCCGACCGTAACGCGTTGCTCCTGCAGCGCGCGCAAGCACTCGCCGACCGCGCCCCACACTTCGAGGGACGGGCGAGCGTGGAGGGTACCGCACAGACCAAGGGCACATCCCGCACCATCGAGGCCCTCACCGCAGGCAAGCTGGCGCATGAGCGCGCCCGCAGTGCGTTCCCGGCCCCCCGCATCCTCAGAATCGTTCCGGTTCTTATCGAAGCGTTCACTGGCCGCTACCACCGCTTCGGTCGAGCCCGCTACGATATCGTGCGCGACCTGATCCAGCCCGGATAGCTGTCACCCCGTGTGCCGGCCAACGGGGCCGGGCACGTTTCGTTCCCAGCCCAGTGCAAGCCGCTCACCGGTAGGATTCAACGGTGCAGATCCGCGAACTTTCGGTGCCAGACGCCTTCGAGATCACCCCTGTGCTGCGCGGTGACGACCGCGGGGTGTTCTACGAGTGGTACCGGTGTGACGCTCTTGAGCAGGCGGTCGGCCACCCATTGACGTTGCGTCAGGCGAACACGTCCGTTTCGAGGCGCGGCGTCGTCCGCGGCATCCATTTTGCCGACATCCCGCTGGGCCAGGCCAAATATGTGACCGCGTTGAACGGGTCCGTGCTGGATTTCGTGGTCGACATCCGCGTCGGGTCGCCAACATTTGGCAGGTGGGACTCGGTGCTTCTCGATACGCTCGACCGCCGCGCGATCTACCTCGCTGAGGGTCTCGGACACGTGTTCGTCGCACTGAGCGAGGAGGCGACGGTCAGCTACCTGGTCTCAGACACTTACCATCCTGATCGCGAGCACGGCATCAATCCGCTCGACCCTGAGATCGCTCTTCTGTTTCCGGATGCCGCGGGCGAACTGCTGCTGTCGCCGAAGGACACCGCAGCGCCGGGGCTCAGCGAAGCAGCCGCGTCGGGCCTGCTGCCAACATATGAGGAGGCGCGCGCGTTCTACGCTTCGCTGGACACCGTGGGGAGTCGATCGTGAAAGGAATCGTTCTCGCTGGTGGGTCCGGCACCCGACTGTGGCCAATCACTCGGGCCATCTCAAAGCAGCTCATGCCGGTGTACGACAAGCCGATGATCTATTATCCGCTGTCGACGCTCATGCGTGCCGGCATTCGCGAGATTCTGATCATCACAACGCCGGACGACCAGCCCCAATTTCAGCGCCTCTTCGGCGACGGAAGCGATCTCGGTATCGAACTCAGCTACGCCGTGCAGCCGAAGCCGGAAGGGCTCGCGCAGGCCTTCATCATCGGTGAAGAGTTCATCGGGGACGAGAAGGTCGCCCTCGTTCTTGGCGACAACATTTTCTACGGCGTCGGGCTCGGATCGAACCTCCGTAAGCACGGTGACATTGATGGAGCACTCATTTTTGCCTATCAGGTGGCAAACCCTGGAGCGTACGGGGTTGTCGAATTCGACGAGAACTTCACCGCCGTGTCGATCGAAGAGAAGCCCACAGAACCGAAAAGCAGGTATGCGGTGCCGGGGCTTTACTTCTACGACAACAGCGTCGTTGAGATCGCCAAATCGATCCTGCCGAGCGCACGCGGGGAACTCGAAATCTCGACCATCAACGAGCGATACCTGAATGCCGGTCGCCTGCAGGTGCAGGTGCTTGAACGCGGCACCGCGTGGCTGGACACCGGCACGTTCGAGTCAATGGTTCAGGCAACCGAATTTGTCAATGTTGTCGAACAACGGCAGGGCTTCAAGATCGGATGCATCGAGGAGATCGCATGGCGTGCCGGCTGGATTGATGATGCGCAGCTGGCCGCGCTTGCCGAACCGCTTCTGAAGAGCGGATACGGCGCCTATCTGAATCGGCTGCTCGAGGACGCGCGGTGACGCGAGTCCTCATCGTCACCGGCGACCCGATTGGGGCGAAGATGGCGGGGCCGGCCATCCGTTCCTGGAACATGGCAAGGCTGCTGTCGGTAGAACACGAGGTGGTGCTCGTCACGACGACCAACCTGGAGCAGGTCGATGCCCCATTCTCGGTGCGTCGGGTCGCGCCGGGGGAAAACCGCGCTTTCGGTGAACTGGAACAGTGGGCGGACGTGATCGTTTTTCAGGGCCACGCCATGGACCAGTTCGCGGTGTTGCGGACCACCTCCAAGATTGTGGTCGTCGATATCTATGACCCGATGCATTTGGAGATGCTGGAACAGGGCCGGGAGTTGGCGCACGCCACCTGGGAGTTGCGCGTGTCCACCGCAACGCGAGTGCTGAACCAGCAGTTGGCTGTCGGCGACTACTTTCTGTGTGCCTCGGAGCGTCAGCGCCTGTTCTATCTCGGACAGTTGTCCGCGCTCGGACGGGTAAACCCGAGCACGTACCGGGATGACCCGCAATTGGAGAGGCTTCTGGCCGTCGCCCCCTTCGGTCTCGATGTGACACCGCCGCGCCATGATCGGCCGGCGCTGCGCGGGGTGGTTCCTGGCATATCGGCGGACGACAAAGTGCTCATCTGGGGTGGTGGGGTTTACAGCTGGTTCGACCCGAAGACGCTCATTCGTGCTGTGGCTGATGTTGCGCAGCGCCACGAGAACATCCGGCTGTACTTCCTTGGCACGCGGCATCCGGGTGTCGAGCAGATGGGGATCGTGAAGGATTCGGTCGAGCTTGCCCGCGAGCTGCGCGTCCTGGGCACGGCAGTGTTTTTCAATGAGGACTGGGTCGACTATGCCGAGCGAGGAAACTTTCTGACCGAAGCGGATGCGGGCGTGAGTACCCACCACGTGCACGTCGAGACCACGTTCTCGTTTAGAACCCGCATCCTCGACTACCTGTGGGCTGGGCTGCCGATGGTGGTTACTGAGGGCGACAGCTTTGCTGAGTTGATCGAGCGCGACAAGCTCGGTGTTGTTGTCCCGGCCGAGGATGTTGGGGCGTTGAGCGCCGCACTGGAGCGGGTGCTTTTCGACGGGGAGTTTGCGGCAGCCACGCGCACGCGGGTGCAGAACGTGGCACACCAGTTCACCTGGGAGCGGTCCCTTGCTCCCTTGTTGGAGTTCGTGCGTGACCCGCATCATGCGGCCGACTTCACCGGACGGCGTGCCATCGTTGCGCAACGTGGCGGCTCTGCGCGTAAGCCCTATGGGCTTCGGCACGACGCGTCGATGGCGTGGCATTACCTGTGGAACTCTGGCGTGAAGGTTACAGTGCACAAACTGTGGAACCGTCTGGGTCGTCGCTAACTCGTGCCTGCGTTCTGACGCGTTCGCCGAAGGCGATCGTTTCGGGAAGAATCCTGTGCGCGGGCTCCCAGCAGACGTAAAGCTTCTGGCACATACTCTTTAGCGTGCTCCGTCGGCGATCCATCCTCATGCTTGCCCCCGTTCTCGCACTCATCACACTCCTCGCCTGGGCTGTTGCGTCTCCGGTAGGTTCGAGCCCCGACGACGATTTTCACCTGACCAGTATTTGGTGTGCGAGCCCGAGCAGTGCTCAGTACTGCCAACAGGATGGTGCCACCGGTGAGCGGGTTGTGCCAAAGTCGTTGGCGAAGCCTGCCTGTTACGCGTTCGACGCGAAGAAAAGTGCTGCCTGCCAGAGCGACTTGACGTTCGTCGCCACCCCGGACACCCCTTCGACGCGGGGCAATTACGCTGGCGGCTATCCGGTCGTTTATTACGCCACCATGGGGCTGTTCGCCGGGAATGACATCGTGGCATCGGCGCTCTGGATGCGTGTGCTTAACATTCTGTTGTTCGTTGGACTCGGGACAGCGTTGTATCTGCTGCTGCCGGTGCATCGACGGCCAGCCCTGGTCTGGAGTTGGGTTCTCACGACTGTGCCGCTTGGCCTGTTCGTGCTCTCGTCGAACAATCCGAGCGCCTGGACAATGACCGGTATTGGCATGGGCTGGATCGCGTTGCTCGGCTATTTCGAGACCACTGGGCGCCGTCGAATCGCGCTGGGTTCGCTGTTCGCACTTTCGGCTTTGATGGCGGCGGGGGCCAGAAGTGATGGTGCAATCTACATTGTGCTTGCCGTGGTTGCGGTCGGTATCCTCACATTCGAAAAGTCAAAAAGGTGGATGCGCTCCGCCATCCTTCCTGCCGCCGTTGCGGCGCTGAGCATGGTTTTCTTCCGTTCCTCGCGGTCATTCGAAAGTCTCACGACGGGGTTGCCGGACCAGAATTTGCCCCACGATTTTCTGGGGCTTGTCGTCTACAACCTGTTTGAGGGTCCGTCGCTGTGGACCGGTATTTTTGGGGACAAGTGGGGTTTGGGCTGGCTGGACACGTCGATGCCTGCTGTGGTCTGGCTTGGTGGCGTCGCCTGCTTCGTTGGGGTGGGGTTTGTGGCGGCGGGCAGAATGGATTGGCGAAAGCTTTCCGTGGTGCTCGGCGGGGTCCTCGCGCTGTGGCTTCTCCCGACGGTGATCCTGGTCGCCGCTGGTCAGACCGTGGGGTCGAACATGCAGCCGCGTTACCTGCTTCCGCTCATCGTTATGTTTGCCGGCATCCTGCTGCTCAGTGTTCGGGGGCGGCCGGTTCTGCTCACTCGGATGCAGGTTCTCCTTGTTGCTGCAACGCTGTCGGTGACGCAGCTCATCGCACTCAGTCT
>JBDSZO010000118.1:0-1511 GCA_039925105.1 Terrimesophilobacter sp.
ATTCCATCCGCTGTCGCTGGGAGCGAACTTGCGGATGCGCACTGTTCGTGACGTCTGTTGTCGCGCCGATGTTCTGTTGATCGTGGGCTCAAAAGTTGGTGAGGCAGAGCTGTGGGGCGGCGTCATCGACGCGCCAGCGGTGTGTGTGCGCATCGACATCGATGCCACCCAGATGAACACCAATATGTCGGCAGATATCCAACTCGTTGGAGACTCCCGCTCCGTCGTCACAGAGTTAGTCAAAGCACTGGGCGAATACCGTTCGCCAGAGCCGCGAGATCTCAGTGAGCCGAAGCAACTGCTTGACGCAGAGGCCAGGGCGATTGCGCCGGACCTCGCGGAGATCAACGAAATCATTGCCCGCATCATCCCCACAAACACGGTGATCAGCGGGGACTCTTCACAAGTCAGTTACCTGGGCACTGCCACGTTCATCCCGCAGGAAAAACCTCACAGCTTCCTGTACATGCCCACCTACGCCACGCTCGGATATGGGTTACCAGCAGCGATCGGTGCAAAGATCGCGGCACCCGAGTTGCCCGTGATCTGTATCGTCGGGGACGGCGCGCTGATGTTCTCGGTGCAGGAACTCATTACCGCGGTTGAACAGGACCTCGACATCACCGTCGTTTGCCTCGACAACGGTGGCTACCGGTAAATTAGACAAAACATGGTTGACCGCGACATCGACCCCATCGGCACAGTCCTTAGACAACCGGACTGGCCAGCACTCGCGAGGGCCTTCGGGTTCACTGCGTTTGAGGCGAATTCTGTTGAACGAATCGCCGATGCCGTTACTGCCGCTATGGCGGTGCACGGCCCCAGCTTTGTCCACGTGAGGTTGGGGTAAGCGCGACCAATCCGATCGCGAGCTCGCGGGTCACGCCATCAAGAAGTTCGACAGCGCGAAAGATGAGCTAGTCAACAAGAAAGTTATCTTGCCAAGATTTTGAGTGTCTGGGCACAACGCAGGGAATAGAGAGAACCAATGAGTGAAGAATTCGACAGCACGCGCAGAGCGCAACTCAAAGAAGAGGCTCGTCAGTGGGTCAATACCCACCGAGGGGACCTGTCAACGTGGCATTCCCACATTTGGGATCTCGCCGAGCCGGCATGGCGCGAATACGAGTCGTGCGCCTGGTACGTCGCAAAGCTGCGGGAAAACGGTTTCGAGGTAGAGGAAAACAGTGGGGGGATGCCGACCGCCTTCGCCGCGCGCTGGCAGAGTCCTGCTGGCGCTGGATCCACAATTCTCGGCTACGCCGAGTACGATGCGATCCCCGGGAACTGTCAGGCAGCGTCAGTCGTGCGTGAACCCCGTGAAGGAATGTCGCGGTTCGCGCCCGGACACACGGATCCTCACTCCGCACTCGGTATCTCCACTCTGGCCGGCTTCCTCGCAGCCAAGGAAGCCATGATCGCCAACGGAATCCCCGGCACTTTGGTCTACATGGGCGAGCCGGCAGAAAAGGTGCAGGGGTCGAAGATCGTTCATGGCCTGCGCGGGTACT
>JBDSZO010000119.1:0-6541 GCA_039925105.1 Terrimesophilobacter sp.
AAATATGTGGTGTGCTGGTGCGTGTCTGCTTGACACTCTAGCGTGCGACGGGTTAGTTTACTGAGACCTGAATCGTCTGTCATGTTTGGATGATTCTCCATGTCACACAGTCCACGTCACCACAGCAGGAAAGGCAGATAATGCGAGTAACGAAAAAGTACCTCGCCCCGACCATATTGGTCGTGGCAGGTCTGGCACTCGCCGGATGCGCTCCCACAACACCAGCAGACACTCGCGGAGAAAAAGCACCGGTCAAGATTTCCATCATCACCTCCGCCACGGGCCCGCTCGCAGGCTACTGTAACGAATACACTCAGGGTTTCAAAGCCGGACTGGATTACGCGACCAAGGGAACCGGAGAGGTGGCGGGCCACAAGCTCGACATCAGCTACGTCGACGACGCTGGTGACGCCGACAAGACTGTTTCCGCGGCCAAGGATGCCATCGGCAACGGCACCAAGATCATCGCCGGTACCGTCTCATCCGGTGTTGCGCTCGCCGTTGCCGAGCAGGCAGCACAGAACAAGATCCTCTACATCTCCGGCCCGGCAGCAGCTGACGCGATCACCGGGGTCAACGAGTACACGTTCCGCTCCGGTCGCCAGACCTACCAGGACGTTGCAACGGCAGGAACATTCGTCGGCGATCTCGCCAGCAAGAAGGTTCTGGTCTTCGCTCAGGACACAGCATTTGGACAGGGCAACGTTGCAGCGGTCAAGGCGGTTCTCGGAGGACAGGGCGCGACGGTGACCGGCGAACTGGTTCCGGAAGACGCGACAGAGTTCACCCCGTTTGCGCTCAAGGTTAAGGATTCTGCACCCGACATGGTCTTCGTGGCCTGGGCTGGTGCTACAACTGGAGCCATGTGGCAGGCACTTCAGCAGCAGGGGATCTTCACCAGCACACCGGTTGTCACCGGGCTCGGCGACATCGCCAGCTACGGCGCATACGGTGCGGCGAGCCAGGACATCAGCTTCCTCAACCACTACTTCAGTGGCGCGGCGGGAACTGATGTTGAGAAGGCGATGATCAAATTCCTTGACGCGAACAGCGAGAAGGCTGACCTGTTTAGCCCGGACGGTTTCGTTGCGGCCCAGATGATCGTTCACGCGATTGAGAAGGCAGACGGCGATGACGTCGGAACGATGGTTAAGGCGCTCGAAGGCTGGAGCTTCGACTCCGTCAAGGGAAAGCTGACCGTCCGCGCAGAGGACCACGCGCTGATCCAGCCGATGTTCCAGGCGAAGCTGAAGGCATCCGGTGACACCTTCGTCCCCGAGCTGATCAAGATCGTCGACGCAGACACGGTTGCACCGCCGATTGCCAAGTAATATCAGCAAAACATGACAGCCAACCAGCCCGTGCTCGACCTGGAAAAGGTCAGCCTCCGCATCGGCGGCGCGCACATCCTCGAGGATGTCACGCTGTCGGTGCGGAAAGGCGAAATGCTCGGGGTCATCGGCCCGAACGGCGCAGGGAAAACTACCCTGTTCAACCTCATATCAGGCGTCTTGACGCCGAGCACGGGGACGATTCGCCTGAATGGCCGGGACATCACCACCGAGCAGATCCACACCAGGGCACGGGCTGGGCTTGGCAGAACTTTTCAAACCTCGAGCCTGTTCGCCGGGCTCAGCGCGGTGGAGAATGTGCGACTCGCCGCGCAGGTCGCGCTTGGCGGCTCCCTCTCCATTCTGCGATTTCCGTCCACGGGCGATCGCGCGACAAGGCTCGCGATGGAACGCCTGAACGAGGTTGGCTTGGCGGATCGGGCCGACACCGCGGCAGGCGGGCTGTCGCACGGTGAGAAACGAAAGCTGGAAATTGCCATGCTTCTCGCCACCGAGCCGACGGTGATACTTCTCGACGAGCCGATGGCAGGGGTTGCCTCCGGCGATGTTCCTGGCCTTGTCGACGTGATCAGAAGCCTGCATCGGATAAGCGGCAGGACGATTCTCATGGTGGAACACCACATCGACATCGTTCTTGGACTGGTCGACAGGGTCGCCGTGCTGCACCACGGAGAACTGCTCGCCGACGACACCCCAGAGAAGGTTATGGCGAACAAGGCAGTCCAGAGTGCTTACCTGGGGGACGCGGCGTGAGCGAGCCAATCCTGTCTGTGCGCTCGTTGAGTGCGAAAATCGCAGCCCAGCAGGTGGTGGAGAACGTCAGTTTCGACGTAGCCGCCACCTGGGTAACGGCGCTTCTTGGCCGTAATGGCGTTGGTAAAACCAGCACCATCAAAGGCATCCTCGGGCTCATCGAGCGACGTGGAGAAGTTCACTTTAACGGCACGCGCATCGACAAGCAGCGCACCCACCGCATCGTCCAGCGCGGTATCGGCTACGTTCCCGAGGACCGGGAAATCTTTTCGAAGCTCACGGTCAGTGAGAACCTGCGTCTGGCCGAACGAGACGCGAACCCGCGTCGAGAGCTCGTTGCCGAACTCTTCCCCGATTTGACCGCACGGGCAGCTCAACTTGCTGGAACCCTGTCCGGTGGCCAGCAGCAGATGGTGTCACTGGCCAGGGCGCTGCTGAACAACAACAAACTCCTGCTGGTGGACGAACCAACTAAAGGCCTCGCGCCGATCGTGGTCAGTGAGGTCGCCGCTGCACTTGCGGAAGCGGCCAGCATCGTTCCGGTGCTGCTCGTCGAACAGAACCTTCAGGTTGTTCGACGCCTCGCCACCGATGTGATTGTGATCGCTGGTGGTCGCGTTGTCCACATCGGGAACGCCACAGAATTCCTCGACGACCAGGAAATGGTCAAGAATTTCCTCGGAGTGAGTACCAACAAGACCGCGTCGTCGTCCCCACCGGCGGTGACACCGTGAGCACCATCGTGTTGCTGCTGATCACCGGGCTCGGGCTTGGCGCGTTGTACTTTTTGATCGCCTCCGGACTGTCTCTGATCTACGGACTGATGGGCGTTTTGAACTTCGCACACGGCTCATTTCTGACCCTTGGTGCTTACGCCGGTTGGGAGCTTGCTCGCCGACTTGGTGCCGACAACTGGGGCACCTTCATTGCCTCGCTCGTGCTCGGTGCGATAGTGGGTGCGGTGTTCGCTGCAGCAACCGAGTTCTTTCTGATCCGCAAACTCTACGAGCGGCACATTGAACAGGTGCTCGTCACGGTGGGCCTCGCCCTGGCCTCCGTCGCACTGTTCGACGGAATTTGGGGTGTTGACCCGATCTATGTCGCCGGGCCAGCATGGCTCGGTGGGACCACCGAAATTCTGGGCGCATCAGTTCCGAACAACCGCTTCATTCTCATACTTGCCGCAGTGCTCATTTTGCTCGCCATTGTCGCGTTCCTCAAATACACCCGGTTCGGCCTCATCATCCGTGCCGGTGTTGAAAACCGGTCGATGGTGACCGCGCTCGGCATTGACGTGCGGCGAGCATTCACTGTTGTGTTTGCTATCGGAGGGGCGGCAGCGGGATTCGGCGGCGTGCTCTCCGCAAGCTACTACGGCTTCGTCTCGCCGGCCATCGGCGGATCCCTGCTAATTTTCGCGTTCATCGTCACGGTCATCGGTGGTCTCGGCTCGCTCGCCGGCGCCGCCATCGCCTCAGCACTGGTGGCGGTGCTTCAACAGTTCGCCAACTTCTATCTCGGCGGAACCGGTGACTTTGTCGTCGTGCTCCTGCTGGCAGTCGTGCTTCTGGTCCGGCCGCGTGGGCTTTTGGGGAGCGCTGTCGCATGAGCGTGAAAAAGTCGGCATCGTTCAGAAGCGTGCTTGCCATGCCTGCTGTGAAGTGGGCGCTCGCCGCCCTCCTGGTCGGCTTCCTTGCCATCCTTCCCATGCTTGCCTTCGACATCCCTGGGGTGTTCCCTGGCCCCACCTATACGCCGGGCACCCTGCAACTGCTGGCCTTCAGCATGCTCATTGCCGCGCTCGCCCTCAGCTACCACCTCATTTTCGGTGTTGCCGGGCTGCTCTCCTTTGGACACGCACTGTACTTCGCCATCGGCGTTTACGGTCTCGGCATCGCACTGCGCCACTTCGGCATGGAGCTTCTGCCGGCCATCGTGGTCGTGCTTGTGGCCGGTCTGATCATTGCTGCTGGTGTCGGTGCACTGAGTCTTCGGGTGACCGGGATCTCGTTCGCCATGGTCACGCTCGCGTTTGCGCAAGCCGGTTCGGTGCTGGTGCGCAAGAACCCTGGTCAGTTGACCGGCGGCGATGAAGGGTTGGCACTCGACACCACCCACATTCCTGACTTCCTGGTCGGGGTGCTCCAGACCAGGAACCTGTACTGGTTGTGCCTTGTCGTGCTCATTGTGGTGTTCCTGATCACCTCATGGTTCCAGCGTTCCCGTGCCGGCCATGTTGTTATTGCGACACGGGAGAACGAGCTTCGGATCAGGGTGCTCGGCATCCGACCATATTTTGTGACCCTGTTGACGTTCGTCATCGGTGGTGTCCTGGCAACGCTTGTTGGGATGGCGTACCTGCTGCTGCAGAGCAATGCGACCGAAAAGCTGGTGTCAGCCGACTTCACGCTCACCCTGCTTGTCATAGTTGTTCTTGGCGGTGTCGGGTATCGCTGGGGTGCAGTCATCGGTGGGGTCGTGTACACGCTTCTCGACCAGCGACTGACAGCGTTTGCGTCGTCGGATACGGTTGGTTCGCTGCCCGATATCCTGAGGATTCCGCTGTCCCAGCCGTTGTTCATTCTCGGAACGCTGTTCATTCTGGTTGTCTTATTCTTACCCGGCGGTTTGGCAGGTGTTGGCGCGCGGTTGTCACAAGGCAAGCCTTCCTCGCATCCGCCGGTGGAAATGGCGAAGGAAGATCGAATGGAGGTGCCGCAATGAGCGACGAACTGCACACCCTTGGGCAGTGGACCGGCGATCGGGCGATAGCGACACCGAATCGGATCGCCGTCGACGACCGCGGCGTGGTCCTTAGCTACCGCGAATTAGATGACCGCGCGTCCCAGCTTGCAACCATGCTCACCGCGCGCGGCTACGGTGTTGGCGACAGGATCGCGACCATTACTGGAAATAGTGCAGATCATGTCGTCGTATTCTTCGCGTGCGCAAAAGCCGGCCTTGCCCTGGTCCCCTTGTCCTGGCGATTGTCGCCGCGCGAACTGGCGCTGCAATTACAGCAGGCCGACCCGGCGCTGCTTTTGGTTGAGGACGAGTTCAGGTCACTCGCGGACGCGACAACGAAGCGGCTCATTCAGCCGGTCGTCGTGTGCGGACTCGGTGGCGGCGGGATTGAAGCGGATGTGCCGTTCCCGACCCGAAGGTCCCTCCACTCTTCGCCACAGTTTCGCGAGGTTCGAGACGACGATGCCCTGCTGATCATCTTCACCTCCGGGACGCAAGGGCACCCGCACGGGGCCGTACTCAGTCATGCCAACTGTTTCTGGACCAACCTTGCTTTGAGCCGAACCGCAGAGCTCACGAGTTCGGACACCGTGCTTTCGGTGATGCCGCAATACCACGTCGGTGGGTGGAACATTCAGCCGTTGCTGGCCTGGTGGGTTGGCGCAACAGTGGTCCTTGAACGCACCTTCGACCCCGGCCGGGTGCTGCAACTCATCCAGGAGCGCGGGATCACCACCACCATGGGCGTTCCAGCAACCTACCTGTTCCTGTCTGAACATCCGGCATTCGCCAGCACCGACCTGTCGAGCCTGCGGCATGCGATTGTTGGCGGTGCGCCAATGCCGGAGCCGTTGCTGCGCACCTGGCATGCCAGGAATGTGGCACTCACCCAGGGCTACGGTCTGACCGAGGCGAGTCCCAACGTGCTGTGCCTGCCGGACGAGGATGCGCGCACCAAGATTGGGTCTGCCGGCAAACCGTATCCGCACGTTGAGGTTGCGGTTGCCGACCCGGTGACCGGTGAACTGCTCGACGGTCCGACAGCCGGTGAACTTCTGGTTCGCGGCCCGAGTGTGTTCTCCGGCTACTTTCGTGATCCGGAGCAGACCGCCATCGCACTCCGCGGAGGTTGGCTGCACACCGGCGACCTGGTACACCGCGACGAGGAAGGCTACTTTCGAGTCGTCGACCGGATTTCGGACATCTACATTTCTGGCGGCGAAAGTATTTCGCCGAGCGAAGTCGAGAACGTTCTGGCAGCGCACCCCGCAGTCGCCGAGGTAGCGGTCGTCGGTGTACCTGACGGCCGCTGGGGTGAGGTAGGTATAGCGTTTGTCGTTCTCAGGAAGGGTATTGCCACCGATGAACAAGAACTTCTGGCCAGTTGCAACAGCCAACTTGCTGCATTCAAGGTTCCGCAGCGGGTCATCGTAAAGACCCAACTTCCGCGGTCCGTTGCCAACAAGGTTGTGCGGCGGGTTCTGGTCGAAGAGTACCTGGCGGGGACGAAAGAATCTGAAACCGGAGAGGCCCCGGCCGCGACCCCAGAAAAGAACGGGGCGCACCCATGAGCGACACACCACGCACCGCACGAGGGTCGCGTACCCGGGCGAAACTGCTGGAGGCGGCGGAAACCGTTTTCGCTCGTGCCGGCTACAGCGACGCCTCTATCGTGCGCATTACCGAGACGG
>JBDSZO010000120.1:0-8013 GCA_039925105.1 Terrimesophilobacter sp.
TGTGAATGAGGATGCTTGGGGCCGGTGAAGTTTGGCAGGAAGTTCGGATGTCCTGCACAACGGGGTTTGCCGACGTTGGATGCCGACTCCTCTCCCTCAGATGTCCTGCAAAACGGGAAGTTCCCACAACCTGAGTCCCCGGGGGCGAGTGGGTGGCCAATGCGGCGAAGCTCATTGTGTGGCACGAATCGAGGCAGACATTCGAAGGCTTGGTGGTTTCGCCAAAGCGGCGGAGTTGCTGGCGTCCGGGCATTCTCCGGAAATGATTCGCGCCGCGGTAGTTGCCGGCCACATCCTGCGCGTCAGGAAAGGCTGGTACGCAAACATCGACGTCTCACAGGACGTGGTCCGGGCGTTCCGCGTCGGTGGAATATTGTCGTGCTTGAGCGGGGCCGTGCACCACGGGCTCTGGGTGCCCGAACACTCCGGGCTGCATGTTTCGCTGCCTCGCCGAGCATCACGGCTGCGCACGTCGCACGATTTTCGGAAAAGACTCTCCAGCCATCCCGAGGAGGACGTTGTTCTCCATTGGGGCCGCGAGGATCCCGTTGGCAGTCGCCAGGTCGCCGCAGTGGCCGAGTGCGTCGTGCAGGCGTTTGCGTGTCACGGAACGGAATCCGGATTCGTCCTTCTCGAGTCCGCACTTCGGAACGGGAGACTGCGCAGCTCTGAGATCCCAGACGTGCTCCATGGCCTGTCACTGCAGCACAGGAAACTCGCACACAGGGCTACCGACGAATCTGATAGCGGAACAGAATCGATAGCGAAGCTGCATCTCATCGCGTTGGGCATCCTGTTCGTCCAACAGGCCTTCGTCGGTGGCGTTGGTCCGCTCGATTTCCTCATTGGGGAACGACTGGTGATGGAAATTGACAGCCGGGAGTTCCACAGTGATCCGTATCGGGATCGGCACAAGGATGCCGAGCTGAGTTTTCGCGGCTGCCGGGTTCTGCGCTTCATGTATTCGCAGGTTGTTTATGAGTGGCCGGATGTCGAGCGGTCGATCCTGGCCGCAATTTCTCGTGGAGACCATCACGCCGCGTAACCAACATCCTGCGCCTCAACAATCCTCGGTTCTTCCCGTTGTGCAGGACATCCAACGGTCGAACCTAGGTCGTAGGCCAAAGACACGCGATGTCGGATGAATGTCCTGCAAAACGGGACACGACTTCGGGAGGCGGGTCGTCGCGATAGCCTGTAACTCGTGACTACGCGAGAGAATCCGTTTGGCCAGGTACTTGTTGCGCTGGTGACCCCGTTCACCGCTGACGGCGAGGTCAACTGGGATGACGTGGAGAAGCACATTGATGACGTCATCAATGAGGGCGCGGACGGAATTGTGGTTTCCGGCACGACCGGGGAGACCAGCACGCTCACTGACCCGGAGAAGGTTCGTCTTGTCGAAGTTGGCAAATCGGTCGCTAGCGGTCGCGCGAAGATCATCACCGGCGGCGGATCAAACGAGACCGCGCACGCCATGCAGCTGTACCGGGACAGCGAAAAGGCGGGGGCCGACGGCGTGATGATTGTCACCCCGTACTACAACAAGCCGACCCAGTCAGGAATCCTCACCCATTTTCGCCTCATCGCGGATGCCACCGACCTGCCGGTCATCCTCTACGACATCCCCGGCCGAACCGGGGTTCCGATCCAGTACGAGACGATCCTTCGCTTGGCAAAGCATCCCAACATTCGGGCTATTAAAGACGCGAAGTGCAACTTCGCCGAGGTCAGTCGGGTTCTCAACGAAACCGACCTGCTGTACTTCTCCGGCGATGACGCCAACGTGCTGCCGCACTTGGCGATTGGCGCGTCAGGCCTCATTGGCGTCACCGCCAACATTTCCGCACGGCCATACCGCACGATCGTGGATGCCGTTAATGCTGGCGATTTGAAGGCGGCAACCGCTGCGCACAAGGGAGTAGAGCCGCTCGTTCGGGCCATCATGACCCACGTTCCCGGTACTGTTGCGGCCAAGTACGTTTTGCACGGTCTCGGGCGAATCGGCTCCCCGCGTGTTCGGCTGCCGCTTGTTGGACCGGAAGATTTCGAAGCCGCCCAGATTGAGGACGACCTTACGCGGATTGGTGAGATCGACGGTCTCGACTTCAGCAACTTCCGTCCTGACCGCAACGCTGCTGCCGGCGGTGCGCTACCGAAAGTTGCAGGGACCACACGATGAATTCTCCGGTCAACTAACCACGCGCACTCCCCTAGGGGACGCTGCGCGTTATCCCGGTCGGCGGCCTCGGCGAGATCGGTCGCAACATGACCGTGTTCGAGTTTGACGGCAAGCTTCTCATTGTCGACTGTGGGGTGCTGTTCCCTGAGGAGCACCAGCCGGGCGTCGACCTGATCCTGCCGGATTTTGCACCCGTGCGCGATCGGCTAGACGACGTCGTGGGGATCGTTCTCACCCACGGTCATGAGGACCACATTGGCGCGGTGCCGTACCTGCTGCGCCTGCGGCAGGATATCCCGCTGATTGGTTCCCAGCTCACCCTCGCTCTGATCGAAGCGAAGTTGAAAGAGCACAGGATCGCGCCGCTGACGCTCGCCGTTGCTGAGGGTCAACACGAGAAGCTTGGGCCGTTTGACCTCGAATTCATTGCCGTCAATCATTCGATCCCGGATGCACTCGCGGTGGCGATCAGCACTTCGGCTGGTCTTGTACTTCACACCGGCGACTTCAAGATGGACCAGCTCCCGCTGGACAACAGGATCACCGATCTGCGCGCGTTTGCCCGACTGGGGGAGCGCGGGGTCGACCTGTTCCTGGTTGACTCCACGAACGCGGATGTGCCCGGCTTCACGGCTTCGGAGCGCGCCATTGGTCCGGTGCTGGAAACGGTCATCGCCAAGGCTCCACGACGCGTCATCGTTGCGAGTTTCTCCAGCCACGTTCACCGCGTGCAGCAGGTATTGGATGCCGCGCACGCCAATGGCCGTCGCGTAGCCTTCATGGGGCGCTCGATGGTGCGCAACATGACGATCGCCGCCGACCTTGGGTATCTGAAAGTCCCGGACGGCGTTCTGATCGACGCGAAGAAGGCGGCAGACCTTCCAGACAACCGCATTGTGTACATGAGCACGGGTTCGCAGGGGGAGCCCATGGCGGTTCTGGCCAGGATGGCGAACCTGGAGCATCAGATCACGGTGGGGAAGGGTGACACGGTCATTCTTGCTTCGAGTCTGATCCCGGGCAACGAGAACGCTGTTTATCGCGTGATCAACGGGCTCACTAAGCTCGGCGCGACTGTCGTGCACAAGGGCAACGCTCGCGTGCACGTCTCCGGTCACGCCAGCGCGGGGGAGCTCCTCTACTGCTACAACATTGTCAGGCCGAAGAATCTGCTTCCCGTGCACGGCGAGTACCGACACCTGGTCGCCAACCAGCAGCTGGCAATCGACACCGGGATGTCGGAGCGCAACACCTTCGTTGTTGAAGACGGCGCCGTCCTCGACCTGAAGGATGGCGAGGTCGAAGTCGTTGGCCAACTCGACCTCGGCTACGTCTACGTTGATGGTTCAACGGTCGGCGAAATCACCGAGGCCGACCTCAAAGATCGCCGCATCCTGGCAGAAGAAGGCTTCATTTCCATCTTCGTTGCGATCGACTCGCAGAGCGGCAACGTCATCGTCGGGCCGGAGATCCAGTCCCGTGGATTCGCTGAAGACGAGTCGGTGTTCGACGACGTGAAGCCGATGATCGTCAAGGCGCTTGCGGATGCTTCGGCAAATGGAACGCGGGACACCCAGGCGTTCAGCCAGGTCGTCCGCCGCACCGTTGGCCGTTGGGTGAACACGCAGCACCGGCGCAAGCCGATGATTGTTCCTGTCGTCATCGAGGCATAACTCTGGCTCGGGTACCGACGACCGGGACGGTCGTCGGCGCTGGCGTCGCGGCGAAGGCGAGAAATCGTCTTCGCTTTGTGCTCCAGCGCGCTGTGGTGATCGAAGCCTAACCAGACACTCCCCAACATCTCCGGTGCTTTGACGGTCGCCGGAAGTACCGTAGAGCGCATGGCTACGAGCACGAGGTCACCTCAGCGTGCCCGCACTTCTACCGGGCGGGCGCGCACTCCAGCGCGCAGGCCAGCGCCACGAAAAAGGGCCCCTCAGACCCAGGAGCAGGGGCTGCTCGTCAAAGGCTGGATGGGGCTTGCCCACCTTGTCGGCGGCGGTGCACGACTGTTCGGAAAAGAGACTCTGGCAAAGACTGAACTGCGCGACGGCGTGCCATTTTTGTTCATCCTTTTGGCTGCCGGCGGCGCGGTCGTCGAATGGTTCAACCCGAACGATCCGGTCGCGATCGCCCTGGACGCGTACACTTTTGGCGGGCTCTTCGGCAGGCTAGCCTTCGCGCTTCCGGTCATCCTGCTTGTTCTTGCGGTCTGGCTGTTCCGGCACCCGTCCTCGGTCAATGACAACGGTCGAATCGGGGTCGGGATGGGTGTTTTGATCTCGTCGATCAGTGCACTGGGCCACGTGTTTGGCGGTCAGCCGACATGGGGCGACCCGATCACGGCGTTCGCGGCTGCCGGCGGCATCCTGGGTTTCACCGTTGCAGCACCGTTCGTGCTGGCCAGTGTGGCTTGGTTGGCGGTGCCCGTGGCGTTCGCCACCCTGGTGCTGTCGCTGTTCATCATCACCAAAACCCCACCAAACCGGATTGGGTCCAGGCTCCGCGAACTGTACGCCTACCTGTTCGGGGCCGAGTTGGTTGACCCCGCGCCAAAGTCGGATAAGAAATCTGGCACGACGCCGTTCGGCACGCTCGACGACCTTGGCCTTGACGATGGGGATGCCGGTGTCGTTCCCTGGTGGCGTCGCAATAGGTCACAGCGGGAGGAGTTGCCCGCGTTCGACAGCCCAGTTTTGGCTTCCAGCAGGACTGAGGTTGTTGACTTCACCCCCAACGATGAATTTGGCATCGAACTCATTGACGAATTGCTTAAAGCGGAGGGCGCAGCGAAGCGATTCACCGGTGAGGTTGATCCGAGTTCGGCAACCGGAATCCGGGATGATGCCGGGTCAGGATCGGCAGTTTCCGATGATCAGACGGATCAGAGTTCGAGCGGCGCCGATTCCGGAAGCGGAGAGTCTCGGCATCATCCGGGCTCCACTCAGCCAACCGCGCCGTACCGATTGCCGGCTGCTTCGACGCTCGAGCCCGGCACGCCGTCCAAGTCCAGGTCCGGTGCCAATGATGACATTGTGAAGTCCATCACCGAAGTTCTCGACCAGTTCCAGGTGGATGCAAAAGTGACCGGATTCAGCCGTGGTCCAACAGTCACGCGCTATGAGATCGAACTCGGCACGGGTGTCAAGGTTGAGCGGGTGACCGCGCTGAGCAAGAACCTGTCCTATGCGGTGGCCAGCAACGAGGTGCGCATTCTGTCGCCAATACCGGGCAAGAGTGCTATCGGCGTAGAAATCCCGAACACGGATCGCGAGATCGTCTCTCTCGGCGACGTCTTGCGCTCAAAGGCGAGCACCTCCAGCGTGCATCCGATGACGATCGGGGTCGGCAAAGATGTCGAGGGCGGTTTTGTTGTTGCAAACCTCGCCAAAATGCCGCACCTTTTGGTCGCCGGGGCGACCGGTTCCGGTAAGTCCAGTTTCATCAACTCGATGATCACCAGCCTGCTCATGCGCGCAAAGCCCTCCGAAGTGCGCATGGTGCTGATCGACCCGAAGAGGGTTGAGCTTTCCCACTACGCGGGCGTTCCCCATCTGATCACCCCCATCATCACCAACCCGAAGAAGGCAGCGGAAGCGTTGTCCTGGGTGGTGAAGGAGATGGATATGCGGTACGACGATCTGGCGAGCTTCGGGTACCGCCACATCGACGATTTCAACGCGGCAGTGGTCAACGAGGAGATTACCCTTCCTGAGGGCAGCGAACGCAAACTTAAGCCGTACCCGTATTTGCTGGTGGTTGTGGACGAGCTGGCGGACCTGATGATGGTCGCTCCACGCGATGTCGAAGATTCTGTGGTTCGGATCACGCAATTGGCCAGGGCATCCGGCATCCACCTGGTACTGGCAACACAGCGCCCAAGCGTCGACGTGGTCACCGGGCTGATCAAGGCCAACGTGCCAAGCCGGCTCGCGTTTTCGGTGAGCAGCATGACCGATTCTCGGGTGATCTTGGACCAGCCGGGTGCTGAGCGGCTGATCGGCCAGGGCGATGCCCTGTTCCTGCCCATGGGGACGTCGAAGTCGATCCGCGTTCAGGGCGCATGGGTGAGTGAGCGCGAAGTGATAGCGGTCGTCAAGCACGTGACGGCGCAAGCACGGCCAGAGTATCGCAAGGATGTCGCGGTGGCGGCGCAACGCAAAGCAATCGACAGCGATATCGGTGATGACCTTGACGTGTTGCTTGCCGCTGCAGAGCTCGTGGTGAGCACCCAGTTCGGTTCAACCTCAATGCTGCAACGCAAGCTGCGTGTTGGTTTTGCCAAAGCGGGGCGCCTCATGGATCTCCTCGAGTCACGCGAAATCGTTGGTCCGTCGGAGGGGTCGAAGGCGCGTGACGTGTTGGTGTCTGCGGAGCAGCTGCCTTCCGTTCTTGCGAAACTCCGCGGCGAAGATTCCGGATCGGCCACCGATGTTGCCAGCGAGGCATCAAACAATTCGGCCGGTCGCGATCCGTTAGCGGATTCGTCGAGTGGCTACGATGAGACGGAGGGCTCGTCGGACGAGGATGCCTGGACGCTGACTGATAGGGAGTAACGGTGACACGTCCCGCGACTCCACAGCCACCAGGGTTCGGCGGCCGAACGAACTCGATGCGTGGTCGGGTGGCCCGCGGTGGAGTTTCCCCAGCAAGCAACGGCAATGTCGCCAACATCATCACCGTGGTGCGAATTCTGCTCGCACCCCTCTTCATCTGGTTGTTGTTTGCGGATAATCAGCTGTACGGTCCGCTGCGCTATCTCGCCGCGCTGCTGTTCATTCTGGCGATCGCCACCGACAGTGTCGATGGGTTGCTGGCACGTCGACAAAATTTGATCACTGACCTGGGAAAGATTCTCGACCCGATCGCCGACAAAATTCTTATCGGCGGTGCGCTGATCACCCTGTCGATCATCGGAGATTTGTGGTGGTGGGTGACCATCGTCATTTTGGTACGCGAACTCGGCATCACCGCGTTCCGTCTCGTCGTCGTGCGCAAGCAGGTGATTCCGGCATCCCGTGGCGGAAAACTTAAGACCGTTGTGCAGGCCGTCGCGATCTCGTTCTACCTGGTTCCGCTGTGGCTTCTGTTCGGCGAGTGGATGCACTGGCTTAACGCCGTGCTCATGGCGGCCGCACTCCTGCTGACCGTTGTCACAGGATTCGAGTATCTGGTCAATGCACTCCGTCAACGAAAAGACGGCCCAACAAACACTCATGAGCACGGGACGGTGTGATCCCGAGTGAGTGAGTTGGCCCCGACCGCGGCCGATCTTGTCGCCCGACTGATTGAGGGCCACCTCACCATTGCGGTCGCGGAGTCGCTCACCGGAGGCCTTCTTGTTTCAGAACTCATCAACACGCCTGGTGCGTCGGCGACGGTGCTGGGCGGGGTGGTCGCCTACCAAACCGAACTCAAGTCGACTCTTCTTGACGTGGATCGCGAGTTGCTCAACCAGCGCGGTGCAGTTCACCCGGATGTTGCCGCTGCGATGGCCCGCGGGGTGCGTCGACGCCTCGCAGTCGACGGACACGACGCTGATCTGGGGGTTGCCACCACCGGAGTTGCAGGGCCGGACTCGCAGGACGGCCATCCGGTCGGCACGGTGTTCCTCGGGCTGTCAATGGGCTCGCGGACGGCGGTGCGGAGCCTGAAACTGAGAGGCGACCGAGAGACGATTCGCCGAGAAACCGTGACGAGCGCGATTAACTGGCTGGCGGAGGCACTCGAAAGGGGACTTCCCTGAATCGAGGGAATAGGTGCACGATCGTTGTCGTTATATGTGGTGATTCACAATGGCCATACAGAATGACATGGTTAGAGTTTGAACA
>JBDSZO010000121.1:0-10229 GCA_039925105.1 Terrimesophilobacter sp.
TCGACCCTGCTGGCATGCCAGAGCCAAGCAGCCACGCCTGCACCTTCCCGTCAGCGGTGACCGCCTCTGGGCGCCGTGTCAGCACAAGGTTGGTGGGTACCTCCGGTCCGAGGTATCTCACCATGCCAACCCCGGTATGCAGTGCAGCATCAACACCGACAACCGCGGCACCGGGAAACTCGCTCGACCCGGTCATGATGCCAAGCACTCCACGAGAGTACTTGTCGTCGTCTTCCCGTGGCGCGGCGAGCATGCCACCTGCGTCACTGGCCGTCCACCGCTGATACTTGGTCACGCCACCACGCTACCTAGGTCCGCTGACCACGCTGGCGACGGGTCGCATCCTGCACCTCGCCGACGAGTTCTTCGATGATGTCCTCGAGAAATAGTACGCCGAGAGTTTTTTCAGCTTCGCCGAACACCCGTGCAAGATGCACCCCTGATCGCCGCATCGCCGTCAGAGCGTCCTCCAGGTCGGTGTCTTTGTCGATCGAGATCAGGCTTCGAATCCTGCGCGGGGGAACCGGTTCCGAGAATTCGTTCGTCTCCTGCAGGTCGAGCACGTCTTTTAGGTGCAGGTAGCCGGTTGGCTCGCCAGCATCATCGAGCAGCACGTACCGGGAGAAGCCGTGCTGGGCGACCGCCCTCTCCAGGTGCTCGGGTGTTGCCGCTTCCGTGAGACTCTCCAGCTGCCCCATCTTTACCGCAATAGCCCCCACCTTCTTCGCACTGAACTCGAAAGCAGCGTTGAGCGCTCCGATATCGTCCCTGAGCACGCCCTCCCGGCGGGACTGGGCAACAATGGTGGCCACTTCCTCGAGGGTGAATGCACTGTTCGCCTCGCTTCTGGGCTCCACCCGGAACAGCCTGAGCACGCCATTCGCGCTGGCGTTGAGCGCAAAAATAATGGGATGGAATACCTTCGAGATTGCGACCAGCGGTGGAGCGAGAATCAGTGCCGCGCGATCAGGAACTGAGAACGACAGGTTCTTCGGCACCATCTCCCCCAACACGACGTGCAGGAAGGAGACCAGAATCAGGGCGATCGCGAACGCAACCGCAGCGATGACCGGCTCCGACCAGCCGGTCAACACCAACGGCACCTCCAGCAGGTGATGAATCGCCGGCTCGGACACGTTCAGGATGAGCAGAGAACACACGGTAATTCCCAGCTGGCTCGTGGCCAGCATGAGGGTTGCGTGCTCCATCGCATACAGCGCAGTTTTCGCGGCGCGACTGCCCGCTCGTGCGCGCGGTTCGATTTGGGAACGCCGTGCCGAGATAACCGCAAATTCCGCACCAACGAAAAACGCGTTAAAGGCGAGCAGGATGACAAGCCAGGCGATTCCCCACCAGTCGGTCACAGGACATCACCGTCAGAAGGTGTCGGGGTAAACCGCACGCGATCGATCCTGCGCCCATCGAGACGTTCGACGCGAAGAACGCCGGAGGCAAGCTCGACGGTGTCGCCGACGGCGGGAAGTCTGCCAATTTCGCTCATGATGAAGCCGGCAACGGTCTCATACGGACCGTCTTCCGGAACGTCAACACCGGACCGATCCAGAAGCTCGTCGGGGCGAAGAATGCCAGGAAAGGTCACCCAGTCGCGCGCGCGCACAACCCCAGCGAGATCGCGATCGTGTTCGTCAGATACTTCGCCAACCAACTCTTCGACAAGGTCCTCCAGCGTTACGACGCCGGCGGTGCCGCCATACTCGTCGAGCACGACAGCCATTTGGTAGCCGCGCCCGCGCAACTCTCCGAGGAGCATGTCCAGCTTCATCGTCTCGGGAACCCGCAGCGCGTCGGTCTTGAGGGCTGATGCCGGCACGTCCGCACGCCGGTCCCGGGGAACCGCAACCGCCTGTTTGACGTGAACCAACCCAACGACTTCGTCGATGCTGTCGTCGATGACCGGGAACCGTGAGAACCCGGTTTGCCTGGCAAGATCGATCACCGCTTGCGCAGAGTCGCCGCGGTCGATGCTCGCAACCCGCGGCCGTGGGGTCATCACGTCGGCGGCACTGTGACCACTGAACGCGAGCGTCTTTGCCAGAAGGGTGGCGGTATCCAGGTCCAGACTGCCCGCTTTTGCCGAGCGACGCACGAGGGAACTCAACTCCTCAGCGGTTCTGGCCGACGACAATTCCTCCTTCGGTTCGATGCCGAACCCGCGCAGAATGACGTTGGCGGAACTGTTCAGCACCACGACGGCCGGTCGAAACACGGTGGTGAACCCGACCTGGAACGGTACGACAAGTTTCGCAGTCTGCACCGGCAGACTGAGAGCAAAATTTTTCGGCACCAACTCACCAATGATCATCGACAACAGTGTGGCCACGACGACGGCAATGATGCTGGCAACGATGACCACCGCCGCATCCGACCAACCGAGCGCACTCAGCGGCGGGTGCAGCAGGGTACTGATGGCGGGTTCCATGGTGAACCCTGTGAGCAGCGTGGTGAGCGTGATGCCTAATTGCGCACTGGAAAGGTGGGTTGAGGTTATCTTCAGAGCGCCGATAGTGATTTTCAGGCCACGTTCGCCACGTTCCTGCCTGGCTTCGAGCTCTGAGCGGTCCAGATTGACCAGCGCAAACTCTGAGGCGACGAAAAGTCCAGTACCGATGGTCAGCAGCACACCGACCCCCAGCATGATCAGTTCATACATCTGACCTGCTGGAAAGGCGTCTGGGCCCAGAAACGTATCTAGGCGGAGGGTCGTCCATTATTCAAGCAAGTATATCCGGCTCAGAGAACAACCGCCCTCACCATCCGACGGGCAGCGCCTTGCCTTCTTCGTATCCGGCAGCGGACTGGATGCCGACGAGTGCGCGCTCCCGGAATTCTGGGAGGTTGTGGGCGCCGGCGTAGCTGAAGGACGATCGCACGCCGGAGGTGATCATGTCGATGAGGTCCTCAACCGATGGCCGCAGTGGATCCAGGTAGATCCGTGACGAGGAAATTCCCTCCGCAAACAAGGTTTTGCGTGCCAGATCATAGGCGTCGAGCCGTTCGAACCGACCCTGAACGGCTTTCGTGGATGCCATCCCCCAGCTTTCTTTGTAAAGCTTTCCGTCGGGGTCGGTTTCCAGTTTGCCCGGCGCTTCGATGGTGCCGGCGAACCAGGAGCCGACCATGACCGATGCGGCGCCAGCAGCCAACGCCAACGCGACGTCGCGCGGATACCGCACGCCTCCATCGGCCCACACCCTCACCCCTGCCCCATTTGCTGCATCAGCGGTTTCCAGAACTGCCGAAAATTGTGGGCGACCGACCGCGGTCATCATCCGCGTCGTGCACATGGCGCCGGGGCCGACACCCACCTTGATGATCGTGGCACCGGCCGCCGCAAGGTCGCGCACGGCGGAGGCGGTCACCACGTTGCCTGCGACAAGCGGCAAACCGAGCCCAACACCGGCGACGGCAGCGATCGCCCGCAACATCGCATCCTGGTCGCCGTGTGCCGTATCCAGAACAAGCACGTCAACGCCGGCCGCCGCGAGCGCCTTCGCTTTGCCTGCAGCATCGCCATTGATACCTATCGCTGCAGCGATCTTCAGACGCCCGTGGGCGTCCACATTCGGCTCGTACAGCGTTGACCGCAAGGCGCTCTTGCGGCTCAGGGTGCCGATCACCTCACCGTGGTGCAGGACGGGTGCGAATTCCAGGTCGGCAGCGACCATCAAATCAAACGCACTGCGCGGATCGGTCACGTCGTCGACGTCAATCGCCGTGAGCGGGCCACCCAACAGGTCTCCCAGTGGAGCGTCGGGAAGCGCGGTCGCCAGCGTCGACGCGTGGATGCACCCCAGGTACTCTCCGTCCGCTTCGCGAACCACTATTCCCTGGCCCGGTACAGCCGGAACCTGGCGCAGCGCCGCAGCCACCGACGCGTGCGGCGGTAACTCGATGGGGGTGTCATACTGCGGCGACTGGGCTTTAACCCAGCGGATCGCCTCATCCAGATCCTGCAAGTGGAGGTCCTGAGGCAGCACGCTCAGGCCGCCACGTCGGGCCATTGTTGCTGCCAATCGCGCTCCGGTGACCGAATTCATGTTCGCTGATACGAGCGGAATGCTGGCACCGGTTCCGTCGTCCGGCGCCAGCGACACATCAAGGCGGCTCGCCACCGTGGAACGGCTGGGAACGAGAAAGACGTCAGAGTAGGTGAGCTCGCTGCTGGGCGACGCGTCGTAGAACCGCATGCATTCAGGGTAATGGCTGCGACGCGAGGTCGGCACAGCCACCCCAATGCGATTAAGCTGGGAGACGAAGTGATCGCTGATGGTCACAATGAGTACTGTCACCGACAAGAGAGTGGGCGGTCAGGCGTGTCAAGCCAAGATGCCGAGCAGACTCGGGGGGGCAACTCCTCCGGCGAGTTCGGAGCCAACGAGTGGCTCGTGGACGAAATGTACGAGCAATATCTCGCTGACAAGACGTTGGTCGACAAGTCTTGGTGGCCGATCCTGGAGAACTACCACCAGATAAAAACCGACGCTGCGACCACGGTAGCCACGCTTGTCGCCACCGAGACGGACCCGCCCCCCGTTGACTACGTGCACACGGCATCGCCAGAGGCTGCGCCAGACTCCGACGACACCTCACCGCCTCCGAATGATGCAACACCCAGCGCATCACCCAGCGCAGACGCCGAGGCAAACTCTGACTCACCCTCTGACGACCCGCACCCGACGACCGGCACACAGCCGATCGCACGCACAACCTCTAAGGAGGCGAAGCCACAGCCGATCCCGGCGGAAGCTCCACAGACGCAACCGATTGACACGGTCAGCGCGGACAGCGCGGACACGCCCGCAGAACCTCAGCCAGAAGTGCACCCGCTCAAGGGCATGTCTAAGTCGCTTGCCACGAACATGGACGCGAGCCTGAAGGTCCCGACCGCAACCAGCGTGCGCACCATGCCGGCGAAGCTCATGATCGACAACCGAATTGTGATCAACAACCACCTGAAGCGTGCCCGCGGTGGCAAGGTGTCGTTCACCCACCTCATTGGCTGGGCGCTGATTCAGGTGATCAAAGAGTTCCCGAGCCAGAACGTGTATTACCAGGAGGTTGACGGCAAGCCGTCAATTGTTACGCCGCCACACATCAACCTGGGTATCGCGATCGACATTCCCAAGCCGGATGGCACGCGGGCGCTTCTCGTGCCAAGCATCAAACGTGCAGACACGATGGGGTTCGCGGAATTCCTCACCGAGTACGAGGCGCTCATCGGCAAGGCGCGCGCGAATAAGCTCACCGCCGACGATTTCGCCGGCACAACCCTTTCACTCACCAACCCTGGCGGGATCGGTACTGAACATTCAATCCCACGCCTGATGAACGGTCAGGGCTGCATCATTGGTGCTGGCGCTCTCGAATATCCGGCCGAATTCCAGGGCATGTCACCGACGACGCTGTCGGATCTTGGCATCGGCAAGACCATCACGCTGACCTCGACCTACGACCACCGAGTCATTCAGGGTGCCGGTTCTGGCGAGTTCCTGAAGAAAGTCCACGAACTCCTGATCGGCGAACGCCAGTTCTACGAAAGCATTTTCGCCGAACTGCGCATCCCCTACGACCCGATCCACTGGGCGGCCGACATCCACGTTGATGTAGCCAACTACGTTGACAAAACCGCGCGGGTCCAGGAACTCATCAACTCCTATCGGGTGCGCGGCCACCTGATGGCCGATGTTGACCCTTTGGAGTACCGCCAACGCACCCACCCGGATTTGGAAATTTCAAGTCACGGACTGACCTTCTGGGACCTGGACCGCGAATTCATCACCGGTGGTTTCGGCGGTCGTCGTTCCGCCCTGCTCCGCGAGATTCTTGGTATTCTGCGGGACTCCTACTGCCGCACTATCGGCATTGAGTACATGCACATCCAGGAGCCGGCCCAGCGGGCCTGGATCCAGGAACAGGTTGAGACGCCGTACAAGAAGCCCACCCACGATGAGCAGATGCGCATTCTCGCCAAGCTCAACGAGGCGGAAGCCTTTGAGACGTTCCTGCAGACAAAGTACGTGGGTCAGAAGCGGTTCAGCCTTGAGGGTGGAGAGTCGGCAATCTCGTTACTGGATGCCATCCTTCAAAATGCTGCTGAAACGGGACTTGAAGAGGTAGCCATTGGTATGGCTCACCGCGGCCGCCTCAATGTGCTCACCAACATTGCGGGCAAGACTTACGGTCAAATCTTCCGCGAGTTTGAGGGCACCCAGGATCCGCTCACGGTTCAGGGTTCCGGAGACGTCAAGTACCACCTGGGCACTGAGGGCACTTTCACGAGTGCCCTCGGAAAGCAGATTCCGGTGTATCTGGCCGCGAACCCCTCGCACCTGGAGGCGGTTGACGCGGTACTTTCCGGCATTGTCCGCGCCAAGCAGGACCGTCGCCCGATCGGTAGCTTCAAGGTGCTTCCCCTCCTCGTGCACGGCGACGCGGCGATGGCTGGCCAGGGAATCGTTTCCGAACTGCTGCAGATGTCGCAACTCCGCGGCTATCGTGTCGGTGGCACCATCCATCTGGTCGTCAACAATCAAGTAGGGTTCACCACTCCTCCCGCGGAAGGGCGCACCTCGGTTTACGCGACGGACGTCGCCAAGACGATCCAGGCACCCATCTTCCATGTGAACGGTGACGATCCAGAGGCGGTTTTGCGGGTTGCCGATCTGGCCTTCGCGTTCCGTCAACGATTCAACAAGGACGTCGTCATCGACCTCGTTTGTTACCGCCGTCGCGGCCACAACGAGGGCGACGACCCGTCCATGACCCAGCCGCTCATGTACAACCTGATCGAGGCGAAGCGCAGCGTGCGCACACTCTATGCGGATGCGCTCGTCGGTCGCGGCGACATCACCGAGGACGAATATGAGGCCGCTCACGCGGACTTCCAGGATCGTCTTGAACGCGCTTTTGCTGAGACTCACGCCGCGCAGACCGGCTCCATCCCGCTCGTCGTGAAGGACGGAAGGCCGGTTTCTGGGATGGAGCATTCCCAGCCGGACGAGCCGGTCGGAGAGCCGGAGTCGACCGGTGTCGATGTGAGCGTGATTGAGGCGATCGGCGATGCACACAGCAACGCCCCGTCCGGATTCACTGTGCACCCGAAACTTCAGACCCTGTTCACCAAGCGCGCTGAAATGAGCCGCAGCGGCAGTATCGACTGGGCCTACGCAGAGCTTCTCGCGCTCGGCTCGGTTCTGCTCGAGGGTACCCCGGTGCGCATGGCCGGTCAGGACACCCGTCGCGGAACCTTTGTGCAACGCCATGCCGTGCTGCACGACCGCGTGAACGGCCAGGAATGGTTACCGCTGGCAAACCTCAGCGAGACCCAGGCACGATTCTGGATTTACGATTCACTGCTCAGCGAGTACGCCGCTATGGGCTTCGAGTATGGCTACTCGGTGGAGCGTGCCGACGCACTGGTGCTCTGGGAGGCACAGTTCGGAGACTTCGCGAACGGCGCCCAGACGATTATTGACCAGTTCATTTCCAGTGCGGAACAGAAATGGAACCAGAGGTCCAGCGTGGTTCTGCTGCTCCCTCACGGCTACGAGGGTCAAGGTCCAGACCACTCGTCCGCCCGAATTGAGCGTTATCTGCAGTTGTGCGCAGAAAACAATATGACCGTTGCGCGTCCTTCGACGCCAGCATCATACTTCCACCTTCTTCGCCGCCAGGCGTACGCACGACCGCGCCGGCCGTTGATTGTCTTCACCCCGAAGGCGATGTTGCGCCTGCGCGGAGCAACCAGCGAAGTTGCGGACTTCACTTCCGGTCGGTTCGAGCCGGTCATCGACGACGACACCATCACCGACAAGTCGTCGGTCAAACGGGTGTTGCTGCATTCCGGCAAGCTGCACTACGACCTTTTGTCGGAACGCAACAAACGCGGACAGTCCGATGTTGCTCTGGTTCGCGTTGAGCAGTATTACCCGCTGCCGCTTCGCGAATTGGTGTCCGTGTTGTCCCACTATCCGAACGCGGAGCTTGTCTGGGTTCAGGAGGAGCCGGAGAACCAGGGCGCCTGGCCGTTTATCCGGTTGGAGCTGTTGCGCGCAAACCGTGCCCAAATTTCGGTGGTGTCGCGTGCTGCCTCCGCCTCGCCAGCGACCGGATCCAGCAAGCGGAGCGCGCAGGAGCAGACTGACCTGATTAACCGCGCACTCACACTTGAGGATTCGACTCCGGAGAACCGACACTCGGCAGCAGCACAGTGAATCTGGTGTCACCGGGCACACTCGCGAGGGTAATACTTCCGCCGTGTGCCTCAACAATTGATTTCACGATGGCAAGGCCGAGTCCGCTCCCACCCGCCGTTCTTGACCGAGAACGCTCGCTTCGAACGAACCGCTCGAACAGGGTTGGAAGGATGTGTTGGTCGACACCTGGTCCATCGTCCGCAACGGTAATCTTCGCCTGACCACCGACCGTTTCCACGGTTGTGATCACCGTCGTCCCAGCCGGGGTGTGAATACCAGCGTTCGAGAGCAGGTTCGCGAGCACCTGGTGGAGTCTTGCCGGATCGCCGAGCACGGTCACTGCGCCGTCGGGTGCGTCAACCGCCCAGGTGTGATCCAGCACGCTCGCACGCGCGTCGACCACCGCATTCGTCACAACATCGGCAAGATTGACCGACTCTGTTTGAAGCTCCGTACCCTCATCCAGTCGCGCAAGCAGGAGCAATTCGTCGACCAGGGCGGACATCCTGATCGATTCTGATTCGATCCTCGACAACGCTGTGACAATATCGGGCGGCAGAACATCTCCGGTCCGTCGGGTGAGTTCTGAATAACCGCGAATCGACGCAAGCGGGGTGCGGAGTTCGTGGCTGGCATCCGCGACGAACTGGCGCACCTGGCGCTCGCTGGCATGTCGAGCCGACAGTGCGGCGGCAACGTGCTCCAGGAGTCGGTTGAGAGCAGCCCCGACGCGTCCGACCTCGGTGGCACTGCTGGTGTCCGCTGCCGGTACCCGTTCGGCAAGTGCAACGTCACCGCGATCGAGCCTCAATTCCGCGACCCGGGTTGCTGTCGCAACGACCGCAGAAAGCGGACGGAGGGCGATGCGCACAACGAGCGCTCCGGCACCGGCAGCAAGAGCCAACCCGAGAGCCGCAACGACGGCAATGATCAGGGCAAGCTGTCTCGTTGTCGCATTGACTTCGCCCATGGGCAGCCCGACGATGAGTTCGTATCCGGCGGTTGTTGTTGCGGTGATCACCCGGTATGTCCCCAGGGTGCCGCCGAGCTGCACCGTCATCGGAGTTGTCGAGTCCACCGCCAGAAGTCTCCGCTGTTGCGCAGCGCTCAGCGAGCGCAAGCGAGCGTCAGCGTCCAAATAGCGGGGTGCAAGAATTCTGCCGTCGCTCACGATCAACCCGAGAGTGCCAGCACTTTGCGCATCCCCTGTTCCCGGTGGCTGATCCTGCGTGCGGAGCCCCAATTGCGGCAGGAACGTCTGGGTTCTTCTGAGCGCTGCGTCCAACTGCGTGTCGAGACGATCGGTGAGCGTTTGGCGAAGCGTGAGAACGCTGACCGCCCCAATAACAATGCTCAGCAGGGCCAGAAGAGCGACAATTCCAAGCACGAGCCGTCGCCGAAGTGACCAGGGGGCGCGCGCACGCTTGGTAGGAGAGTGGGGGCTCAGGTCGGTCATGGGGTAGCCGATTTGATGGTGTATCCGACGCCGCGCACCGTGTGAATCATCGACGGGCCGTGGCTGTCGATCTTCTTGCGCAGGTAGGAAATATACAGTTCTACGATGCTGGAGCGGCCCTCAAAGTCGTAGCTCCAGACCCGGTCGAGAATCTGCGCCTTACTGAGTACTCGGCGCGGATTGCGCATCAGATAGCGCAGCAGCTCAAACTCGGTCGCCGTGAGGTCAATGGGAACGTCGCCCCGATGAACGTCGTAACTTTCCTCGTTCAGGACCAGATCGCCGACTCGCACCTCAGGATTTTCGACCGCATCCGTCGCGAGCGCGCTGCGACGCAGAAGTCCGCGAAGGCGCGCGACAAGCTCTTCGAGGCTGAACGGCTTCGTAACATAGTCATCGCCGCTCGCGGTGAGGCCCGCGACACGGTCACGAACAGCATCCTTCGCCGTGAGGAACAGGACGGGACCGTTGAAACCGTCCGCGCGGAGTCGGTGGAGCACTTCGAGCCCGTCGATGTCGGGAAGCATGATGTCGAGCACGATAATGTCGGGGCGAAA
>JBDSZO010000122.1:0-3320 GCA_039925105.1 Terrimesophilobacter sp.
GGCACGTGCGGTCCGCGACAGGGTGCGCGCGGGCTGGTCAGGCGGCACGATCCCGTCAGCTTTGAGCTCGCCCCGCACCATGCGAACCTCGCTGCCCCAGTCTTCAGACATGATCGCGAACAGTCCAGCCGGGCCCAGCACAATATGGTCGATTCGTCCGGTCTTTGCGCGCACACCATTCCAGATCGTGTACCCAATGCCAAGCCCGGATACAGCACGCGCAGTTGCCTCCTCCGCCAGCGCATTCGCCAACTGGTGGCGGATCTCGCGCGGTGCGCTCCTCACGAGTGCAGGATCGTAGGGGTCCGGGAGTTCGGCCCCTCTCCCAGCCCACTCGCGCACGAGCGTCAGGTACCGCTCGCGCGCCTGACCGCCGGGATGACCATACGAACGCGCGCGCACCGAGGAGCCTTCCTGGCGCGGGCCGGCGGGTCGGGCCGGGGCCGACGGCGACGAGTCACGACTGTGATCGCCAAGGTCCCACACTTCGCGGGCGCCGGTTTCGCCGATCCGCTTCCAGGCTTGTTGCACGGCGTCAAATCGGGCAGGGTTGCCCCCGGTGTCCGGATGCGATTCGCGCAGTAATCGGCGGTACGCCCGTCGCAATTCAGCCTGACTCGCTGACGCTGCCACGCCAAGAATCTCGTACGGCGTGGGAGAGGCGGGACTGTCGGTCATCGGCTGAAGCGTCTTTCCTGGTTGATAATGCCTGTGTCTCAGGCGCGCGCAATCTGCTGCGCTCAGGATGATTGGCGCAAATACGCCCTGATCAGCTTAAAACGATACCGCCGTTACGAGGGTCAGTCAGTTCGTCAAAACGGACAGCACGTTGCCGGCTGGATCCCTGAACCACGCGATATCCGGTCCGTACCCGGATGCTTTGCCTCGCGCGATGCCCTTGTCGTCGGTGTGCAGGTTCGGATCGTCGTAGATTTTGGTCTTCACCCCTGCAGCATTCAGTTCGTCTACCGCACGGTCGATGTCGTCAACAACAAAGTTCAGGATCGTGAAACTCGCTGGCTCATGGTTCTCCTTCGGGTAGATGAGGACTTCGTGACCTCCAGGAAGAGTGAGCTGGAGATTCCCCATCTGGGCGGACACCGCCGCAAGGCCAAGGACCTCACTGTAGAACGCTTTTGCTGCGTCGATATCGTCGACACTGAATCCGCTAAATGCGTGGAGAGTTGTGAGCATGATGGGCTCCTTCAAGGTGGTGATCGGACTCAACGATGACACATTCAAGGCGCCACCACTACTGGTTTCAGCGACTTTTCACCCGATTCGGCGACTAGGCAATGACGAGCTTCTCAACCGTGCGAAGGTTCCGTGTTGTCAGGTGCGGTTTGTAGCGTGCCTTCGCAATCAGTTTCGCGAACGGGGTGTCAAGGCTTGACCCCTTGGGTACGCGCCAATACAGGGAACCATCACCTGCCTCAAGTGCCTCAACGTCCGTCAGGATGCCCGCGCCTTCTGCCAAAAGTTCGACGGCGACATCCTGGCTGGAAGAAAACACCACATAGGGATGGTCGGTCTCGTCGGTGCGGGCGAACGGATAGTTCTTGGCAATCTGGGCAAGCCGCTCCTGAGCGCGCAGCACAATCCACGCGTCGTAGTCGAAGTCTCGCCGTAACGCGCCTTCGATCTTCGCTTTGATGTCGAGTGCCACGCCCGTGTAGTCGGCTGGACTGAACGCGACATTCCCGCTTGCGAGAACCGTGCGGATGTTCTCAAATCCTTCTCTGGCAAAGGTGTCGGACAGTGCCGAGTTGGTGATTGTCACTCCCCCGACGTTGACGCCACGCAGTAGCGCCACAAACCGGGTTGGCGACATCAGAGCCGTTACCTTTCCTTCGCATGCTGAAGCGTGCGTGCAATTCCTTCACGATATCCGCTGGCGCTGACACCAAAAGTCGACTCGAACTTCGTGGAGTCAAATAAGTACGGTTCGGTATTCTGATAGCTGAGCTCCAGAGCTTCCCTTGCTGCGGGCACGAACAACCCACCGAGGCGAAGCACTGTCTTCGACATGACCTTGTGGGTGCGGCCCGGGCCGGTCGTCATGGCAAGGTAGTCCGCCCCCGTGAGGGCGGGAGCAGTCGGAACGTGCCATACGCCGTTTCGTCCGCGAGGATCGGTGCCCAGGAGCGCTAAAGCTGCGCCGATGTCGGGGGTGTAGGTCATGGAGTGCGGAAGGGAAGAGTTCAACAGCCAGGTTGGTGCTTTGCCCGCCGCGACGGCGTCCATGGCCATGCCATTGAACACGCTCGTGTTGGCACCCGGTCCGTAAAAGTCGGCACTTCGCGCTACCGTCACCGCGAGCCCGGAATCCTGGGCCGCGGCAAACGTGGCCAGCATTTTGGCACGCACCTGACCCTTTTTGCTGGTCGGGCGAATCGGCGTGTCCTCGGTCATCGGCCCGGAAACCTGTCCGTACGCGTACACATTGTCGAGAAAGACCAGGTGGGTGTCGTGAATGCGGCACGCCTCGATCACGTTGTCGACGATGACCGGCCATTCTCGCCGCCACACGGCGAGCGAGTACGGCAAACCCAGGACGAGGTACGCGACCTCGGCACCCTCGATGGCGCGAACCGCGGAATCGAGATCCTTCAGGTCCGCCTGAACGGCCTCACCGTTTGGGATCTCGTGAAGCTGCCGATTGACGGAGACTACCGTGACTCCTCGATCTGCCAATGCGGAGACCGTTTGCTTGCCGACGACACCGTTGCCGCCCAGAACTACGTGCTTGGACATTATTCGCCTTCGTTCTCTTGGGGTTCAACGGTCGGAAAAACCGCTGAGGCTTCGACTTCGTGGGCGAGTCGGCGCAACCCAGCAGCCAGAACATCACCCATGACTGTGCCGACGACCATCAGTTCAGCAATCGACTCCGGCGTCCTCTGAGTCATCAGCGACTCAAGGTCAACGTGTGCAATCGAGCTCGCCGCAGTCAGGTAGGCCTCCAGAAACTCGGTGCTCGGCTCAAACCCGATCGTTAAGAACCCGTCGAGTGCCCTGGCAGCCGACTCGATGCCTGGGTTGTCGAGGGATATCTTTGCGCCAGGACCGAACAGAGCGATAATCCTCTGACGGGAGTTTTCGGAGCCAGGCTGCTGGTTTCGTGCGGAACCACCGTCCAGGGCATGCTGAGCTGCCTCAAGGAAGTATGCGGGCGACTCGAGGTTGGCATCCATAACGATCAGGACGTTGCGGCTTGCCGCAATCGACAGTCCCCCGGTCTCGATGAGCGCACGAACCAGTCGAACGCGCCTCACGTGGGACTCGCTGTACTCCGTCTGGTTGCTGCCGACCCGGTTGCC
>JBDSZO010000123.1:0-4388 GCA_039925105.1 Terrimesophilobacter sp.
CGTCGGGGCGGCCGACCCGCGGATTAGTGCGACATGGCCCGGTGGCACGTACGGCGGCGGGCTCATCCCGGCCATCGTGGTGACGGCATCCGGTCCGCGACACTTCGTCGACCACACCCCGTATAACCACTACTCACTGCTGACCACGATCGAGGACAACTGGAAGCTCGGCCACCTAGGCCACGCGGGTGACACGGCTAACGGCGTCGTTGCAATGTGGCCGATGTTCACCGGTAAGAACAAAAACAATTAGTCACATCTCGACACTTTGAGGAGCGACTGAAGCAGGATCGGGTCCCGTCGGCAATTGTCGGCGGGACCCTTCTGGCTGGCGCGGATTGGCATGCGCAGACGGGCTTGTCGCTCACGGCACGACAAACTCTTTGCACTTAGGCGAGCCGGAAGTTCACCAGCCGATTCAGGCTGATGTTCTGCTCGGCAGCTGTCACCGCAAGCGCACGGTGCAGCTCTGGCGGGATGCGGAGTTTGAATTCCCCACTGTACGGTCGCTCAGAGTACGGCCGTGGTGGTTCTTGCCCCGCAGACTCGAGTTCAACGACAGCAACCGCGACGAGTGTACGAATACCGGTGAGCGCAGCAATCTGGTCGCCATCCAGCCAGGAGAGCGACGGAAATTCAGCGACCAGACCGACAAACTCGTCATCCTCCGAAGACCAGGTGACGCGATAGGTGTAGTGGTCGATGTTGGTCATTCTCTTGCCTCCAATTTCGCGATCGCCGTGAGAACTTGCCGCACTTGATATGCCTTTGCCATGCCGCGGGGGTTCTGGATGTTCACCCGCGGGTCACCGGGCCACGGGGTGGCGAAAACAGCGTGGCTGGTGCCGGTTTGTCGCGCGGGCCCGAAATAGAACTCGCAAATTTTGACGAGAACCGCGTAGCGGATATTTGTTGAAGCGACCTCCATGCGGCTGCGAATCTTTCGCAGCGCGCGATCATCCAATGGTGTCAGTATTGTACCCACCTCGCAATCTTGTCGAGTGAATTGTTGCTGTTGTCGGCAGCCAAGCCCACGAAAAACATGGGAATTGTGGGATCGTCCCGCTGAGGCCAGATGTGAGCGAGTAGTGGCCTGGATCCTCACTGTGATTGATCAGGAAACACTCAAGAAATGCGTGCCCTTGTTTTGGCGGGCTCGGTCCGCTGTGCTGACGTCCCGAGTGTGGGGTAGGGAGCGAGCTACGATCGGCTCGTGACCGCTCCCGGCAACACCAACCCGAGGGCTGCGACGTTTGATGCAACGCTCGTCGCGGCTCAGGGTGGAGCGCGGTGGGCTTTCGCGACACTGTGGGTGGAGTACGCGCCGGCAGTCACCGCGTTTCTCAGGGCCCGCGGTTCGCACGAGCCGGAAGATCTCACCAGCGAAGTGTTCATTGCCGTCTTCGAACGAGTACCTCAGTTCGTCGGGGGTGAGGCCGAATTTCGGTCGTTCCTTTTCTCAATCACCTACCGACGTCTGGTGGACGAGCTCCGGACGCGGTCTCGCCGGGGAGAGAACCTTGAATGGTCTGCGGAGAGCGACCCACGCAGTTCTCCTAGCGCTGAGCTGGCAGCAATCGAGCGGGCGGGCAATGATTCCGTTTCCGCTCTCATCGATTCTTTGCCCGACGACCAGCGCAGCGTGATGACCTTGAGGATCGTTGCTGATCTTTCCATCGACCAGATTGCAGAAGTTCTCGACAAACGCCCGGGCGCTGTCAAGGCGCTCCAACGCCGAGCGCTGGATCGGTTGCGAAAAAACTTTCCCCAAACCCGTACCCCTAGAGGCCACTCCAACGATGGCAGGGAGTGAGATGAGAATACGCAGAATTTCCGAGCGCGACGCTGAAGCTGTCCTTTCCGGACACGCCCCGGCAGCACGTCCGGACCTTGCGCCTCTTGCAGACTCAATCACCGAGTTTCGCGCGGCAGCTTTCGAGTTGCCTGCGCAGCCTTCGGCCGATTTGGCGTCACGCTTGGGGCCACTGGGGGGTTCAAGAATTTCGTCTCACACTGAAACGCAGCCGACCATCGGCGTATCACGAGAGAGAGTCACGATGTTTTCATGGATTGCAGGATTAGGCCTGGCGGCCAAGATCGCGCTTGCCGCGGGTGTGGCTGTCGCCGCGACGGCGGGTGCCGGAGCAGCGGGCGTACTTCCGACTGGCGCGCAGGACACGTTTGACACTGTTGTGTCTACGGTTGTGCCAGGTTCGCACGTTGACGAGTCCACCGTGCCGGGAACGGATGACGGGTCAACCGCTCCCGATCCAGTGAGCACCGACCATCCAGACAACTTTGGCAGTTGGGTTTCTGAGCGCGCCAAGGCTCCGGACAAGGTTGGCAGCACGTTCGGCAAGATGGTTTCGGAGGCCGCACACAATAAAGTAAACGGTCACGCGCCGTCGACGGAGGATCGTGGCAACAAGAAGGATTCAGAGTCGAGCGATGACGCAGTTGACGGTAGCGACTCAGGCGATGCAGGCGGTCACGGAAAGACGGAGGGGACGCCAGGCAAGCCCTGACAAGTACAGGTAAACAACGATCGGGGCACACCATTGCGGTGATGCCCCGATCGTTGTTTCGTTTCCGGTGACGCAATCGCGAGATCGTTATCCTCGGCGGATTGCCACGTACACCGTGTTGGAGGAGACACCGCCGGTGAGTGCGTTGTCGAAACCGACCACGTGGGCGATCGGGTTGTTGAACACCGAGCTAAGACGTTCCATGAATTCGCTGTCTGGCGGGTCATCCGACCACAGGGCGAAGACGCCACCGACTGTGAGGTGGCCGCTCACCCGTTCCAGGCCGGCCACGGTGTAGAGGTCGGCGTGGCTCGGATCGAGTTGGTGGCGCGGCGAATGGTCGACATCCAGCAGGATGGCGTCGTACTTGCTCGTCGGTTCGCGGCGCATCACGGCGAAGAAGTCATCCAGTACAAACGCGGTGCGAATGTCCTCGGTCAGCTCTGCGGACACCGGCAGTAACCCGCGCTGATGCCATTCGATCACGGCGGGTAGTGCGTCGATCACTTCAAGCGAGCCGACCCGCGAATCCGCGAGCGCCGCAACGGCCGTGTATCCGAGGCCCAAGCCGCCGACCACCACCCTCAAGTTGCCGCCGCTGACCGCGGCCAGGCCGAGGTCGGCGAGCGCGACCTCGGCGACGGTGAACAGGCTCGACATCAGGAACTCTTCCCCCAGCTTCACCTCGAACACGTCAACGCCGAGCGTCGGCTCGACGCGACGCCGCAGAGTGAGCTCACCCATCGGGGTCTCTTGCCAATCAAGTTCCTCGAATCGGGCGCTCATCATGGGTTGAGCCTAAGCGTTGCCCAGACGTGCATGCTCGGTTTCCGTTGACCGGGGCCACCACGTATGCCGCTTCGCCACCATCTGCAATCAATTGGTTGCAGTTGTGAACAGTTTGTGCAACTATTTAGTTGCAGTTTCCGATCACTTTAGGAGAGAATCATGGCCATGACAACAAATCCGCCCGCAGTCATCGACAGCGATGCCTTCATCGTGCGGCGCACCATCACGATTGCCGCCGCACCCGAGAAGGTCTGGGCCGCGATCAGTGAGCCCGAGCACCTTTCGCGCTGGTTTCCGCAGGTGGCTGCATTCGACACGGTGGCCGCTGGCAGCGTCGGCAGTTTCACCTTCGAGGGGTACGGCACGTTCCCGGTGCAGGTCGAAGAATTTGATGCGCCGAATGCCATCGCCTACCGGTGGGGCGCTCCGGATGACGACCCGGCGAGCCCGATCGACCCGAACAGTTCGACCGTGTTCCGCTTCACGCTCGAAGCGGTTGAGGGCGGCACGCAGCTCACGGTTGTCGAGACCGGCTTCAACTTCGGTGCCGACCCAGCAGCGAACATGGAAGACCACCGCGGCGGCTGGGATGCGGAGCTCGACGAACTTGTCGCCTACCTTGAGGGTGCATGACAACCACACTCGTTCCAGTGTTTGCCGCCCTCGGGGATGACACCCGGTGGAGCATCCTTGCTGCGCTCGGTGAGGGGGATGCTTCTGCATCTGCCCTCGCCGAGCGGATGCCGGTGAGCCGCCAGGCCATCGCGAAGCACCTGTCCGTGCTGCACGGCGCCGGGCTTGTTGAGCCCGTGCGGGTCGGGCGCGAGCTGCGCTACCGGATTCTCGGGGCACAACTTAGCGCGACCGCGCGGCGCCTCGACGCAATCGGTGCCGAGTGGGATCGCCGACTTGCCGCCATCAAGCAGATCGCAGAAGAGCTGTAGCGAACGCGATCGAAAGGCTACGCGTCGGGTGCCTTCCCAGCCGGCAATGCACCGGCGGAAATTGCGGTCGAGTGGCGCCGCCAGACGCGCCAGTCGTCGTCGAGAAGCCAAACATCGGTGATGAGGAACA
>JBDSZO010000124.1:0-3039 GCA_039925105.1 Terrimesophilobacter sp.
CCGCCAGAAGGGTGGGACGGCACGGTTCCGTCCCAAAAGCTGCTCTCCACTGTGGTGCGGCTTCAGCGGGAGCACAACCAAAAATTCGGTGCAGGTCACCTCATCGACATCCTTCTTGGAAAGCAGACTGCACGAGTCGACCAGTACGGGCACGACTCGCTTTCCACCTTCGGCATCGGCACCGACCTGAGCGAGCAGGAGTGGCGCGGAGTCGTGCGCCAGCTACTGGCGCAAGGTTTGCTTGCCGTGAACTCCGACCCTTCGAGTGCCTCAGGGCAGGCGGCTTACCCCACGCTCGTGATCACCGAAGCGAGTGCCGACGTTTTGGGCGGCTCGCGCACGGTGAAGCTGCGCCGAGAACCGGAGCGCACCACGCGCTCTGCACGGAAGGCGAAGAGTGTCGTAGCCGATCTGCCCGTTGAAGCACAAGCGTTGTTTGAGTCGCTCCGCGCCTGGCGTGCGGCGCAGGCGAAGGAGCAGGGTGTTCCCGCCTATGTCATCTTCCACGATGCGACGCTTCGTGAACTTGCCACCCGGCATCCGTCGACCGTGCACGAGTTGGGCACCGTCACCGGTGTTGGCGAGTCGAAGCTCGCGAAGTACGGCGACCAACTGCTCGAGGTGCTCGGGATGAGCGCAATCGCGGCACGCTGACGTCGTTTAGCATCGAAGGATGCGAACGTTTTACCCCGAAATCGAACCCTACGACCACGGACTTCTGGATGTCGGCGACGGTCAGGCGATCTACTGGGAGACCAGCGGGAACCCACAGGGCAAGCCGGCCGTGTTTCTGCACGGCGGTCCCGGTGGCACCAGCACACCGAAGCACCGTCGACTGTTCGACCCCGCACGCTACCGGATCATCCTGCTCGACCAGCGCGGCACCGGCAAGAGCACCCCGCACGCTAGTGAGCCGAATGCGGACCTTTCCGCGAACACAACCTGGAATCTGGTCTCCGATCTGGAGAAGTTGCGCGAACATCTTGGCATCGAGAAGTGGCAGGTGTTTGGCGGGTCGTGGGGTAGCTCGCTGGCTCTCGCCTACGCCGAGACCCATCCGGACCGGGTGACCGAGCTCGTACTGCGCGGAATTTTCACCCTGCGTGAGAGCGAACTGTTCTGGTTCTACGAGGGTCCGGCCGGTCAGTTGTTTCCGGAGGTGTGGGATCAGTTTGTTGCCCAGGTGCCGGAGGCCGCGCCCGGCGAGTACCGCGCCGCCTACCACGAGCGGCTGTTCAATCCGGATCCTGCTGTGCACACTCCGGCGGCCATCGCCTGGGCTACCTGGGAAGCGTCAGCGATCACGCTCCTGCCGCAACCGGATGTTGTGGCCACCTTCGCCGAGCCGAAATATGCGGTCGCTTTCGCACGAATCGAGAACCATTTTTTCAAAAATCTTGGCTGGTTCGAGGAGAACCAGTTGATTCGCGATGCGCACCTGCTGCTCGACATCCCGACCGTGATCGTGCAGGGCCGCTACGACGTGTGCACCCCGCCGGTGACCGCATGGGAGTTGAGCCGAGAACTGCCAAACGCCGAGTTCACTATCGTTCCGGATGCCGGGCACGCCTTCGACGAGCCGGGAATCCTCAGCGCCCTGATTGAGGCGACCGACCGGTTTGCTGAGGTTACGCGGTAACCGTCTGGGTTGAGTTCATGTCGACACTGTCGGGATCTTCGTGTTCCGGTCGCCCGCTGTCGAGGCGCAGCGTCGCGAGAAGTCCGAATGCCAGGAACCCGGCGGCGGCGAACGCTGAGTAGCGGGTTCCGTCACTGAATGCGGCCTGCGCAGCACCATAGGCGGCGGGGTCGCGTTCTTTGAGCCCGGGGATGGCGTTGCCGGCGCTGTCGACAACGGCGTTGACGATCTGGGTCTTGACCGTGTCCGGAATCTGGGCGTTGTCATCGAGTCGCGCCTGAAGGGATGCGCCGACGCTCGTGAACAGGATCGTTCCGAGGATCGCGATGCCAAGTGCGCTGCCAACCTGGCGTGAGGTGCTCTGTGTTCCCGAGCCTTGGCCGCTCTTCTCGACCGGCACATCCTTCAGCACAACGCCGGTCAACTGTGCGGTGGCGAGCCCGATCCCGAACCCGTAGATGAAGAGCCCGATCGCGATCGACCACCACTGGGTGTCTGGCGCGATCACGAGGGCGACGATGACGATGCCGATGATCTCGAAGAGGATGCCGGCGCGGACGATCCAGACTGGTGCGACCTTGTTGGCGTAGCTGCCGGCGAAACCACTGGCAACGAACGAGCCGCCGGCGAGGGCGAGAATCACGAATCCGGTCTGCAGGGCACTGTAACCGAGCACGTTCTGTAGCCACAGCGGGAGCGAGAGGATGATGCCGTACTCTCCGAGCGAAACGATCATCGCCGCTATATTCCCGTTTCGGAATGACGGGATCGAGAACAGCCCGAACGCGAGCATGGTGTTATTGCCTGCACGCTCCCGATACACGCCCCACCAGATGAATCCGACGAGTGCCAGCACGGTGATCAGGAACACGCCGGGAATGGGTGAGAGGTCGAACGGCCACGTCCAGGAGCCGATATCCGGCACCTTGTCAGCGAACCACCAGCCGTAAGTGCGGCCCTCGATGAGCCCGAACACGAGGGTGCCGCTCGCGATGACGGAGAGCACGGCTCCGACAATGTCGATGCCGCGGGCCTGTGGCTCACGGGATTCTGTGACGTACAGGTAGAGCCCGATGAGGATGATGATGCCGAACGGCACATTGATGCCGAAGGCCCAACGCCAGGAGAAATAGGTGGTGAGCCATCCGCCCAGCACGGGTCCGACGGCCGCCATCCCACCGATCGTGGAGCCCCACACCGCGAACGCGATTGCCCGGTCGCGGTCGCGGAACGTCGCGTTGATGATGGAGAGCGTCGAGGGCAGGATCATGGCGCCGCCGACACCCTGGATGACGCGGAACCCGATGAGTGCATCCCCGCTCCAGGCCAGTGCGGCGAGCACCGAGGAGAGCACGAAGATGATGACACCGATCACGAGCAGCTTGCGGCGCCCGATCCGG
>JBDSZO010000125.1:0-3415 GCA_039925105.1 Terrimesophilobacter sp.
GACACCTGCATCGCGCCAAGGATTGCCGCATCGATCTTGCCGCCCCGGATCATCCCGAAACTCATGGCGGAGTCGAAAAACGCGGAGCCCGGAAGGAGCGTCACAGTCTCTTTGCCCGCGTTGATGAGGTCAGGGTCGACCGCGTCCTCGGTCGGGTACGGCCCGACACCAAGCAGGCCGTTCTCCGACTGCAGCACGACAGTGATATCGGCGGGCACATAGTTCGGCACCAGTGTTGGCAAGCCGATCCCCAGGTTGACGTAGGAGCCGTCCTGGAGTTCGAGCGCCGCACGTGCCGCCATTTGTTCGCGTGTGAGTGCCATGATTACGCCTTCCTCACCGTTCGCCGTTCGATGCGTTTCTCGATATCGTGTCCCACCTCGAGGATGCGGTGCACATAGACACCGGGAAGGTGGATGGCGTCCGCGTCCAGTGCGCCGGGTTCGACAAGTTCCTCCACCTGGGCGATGCAGACCCGGCCGGCCATCGCCGCAATCGGGTTGAAGTTCCTGGCCGCCTTGTTGAACACCAGGTTGCCGTGCGTGTCACCACGCAGCGCATGCACGAGCGCGAAGTCGGTGCTGATGGCCTCCTCGAGGACGAAGTCTCGCTCCACACCATTGACGGTAAAACTCCGCACCTGCTTGACCGGTGACGCAACGGCAATCGATCCGTCGGGCGAATACCGGCGCGGAAGACCGCCCTCCGCCACTTGCGTTCCAACCCCGGTCGGTGTGAAGAAGGCAGCAATCCCTGAACCACCGGCGCGAAGCTTCTCGGCGAGCGTCCCCTGCGGCGTCAACTCCAACTCCAGTTCACCAGAGAGGAACTGGCGTTCAAATTCTTTGTTCTCACCAACATAGGACGACGTCATCTTGCGGATGCGGTGGGCTGCGAGCAGCACGCCAAGACCCCAATCGTCGACACCACAGTTGTTGCTGACCACCGAGAGGTCCTTCGCGCCCGACTCCAGCAGTGCACTGATCAACAGCATCGGGTTTCCGGAAAGTCCGAACCCGCCAACCGCCAGGCTGGCACCGTCCTGAATGTCCGCGACCGCCTCTGCAGCGGTCGCGACCGCCTTATTGATACTCATCTGCTCTCCACCTCATTGTGTTGCGTCACACGTACCGCTGCGTCAACCACTGACGCCACTGCCCGGGCTCCACCCTCCGACATCACGATCGTATAGTGGTTGACATCGGCGGCGCCGAGAACGTCCAGTCTGGGCAGTTTCGAGTGCCACCGGTCGATCTGCGCCTGCGGATACAGCGGCGGCACCTCGTTCAGAAGGCCCCGCGGCGCTGAAATGAACGTCGTTGGGTGGGTCAATTCGTCCAGCGCTTTCAACACGGATTCGCCACCGCGAAGCTCGATTGAGTCCGCAGCAACCGCGTCGAAAGAACTGGAGGGATGAAGCGCTGGCGCTTCGCCTTCGAGGTCATAGTTGACATAGTCGGCAATGGTTTGGCTCCATGAGCCTGCAAACGCCGGATGTGCCTTCCAGAAGTCCTCATACTGCGTCCGCGACTCGAACGTCATTTTCAGCCGTTCCGCTGCCGGGCCCAGCATCGCCAACGTCGCTTCTTCGTCGGTCACCGCGTTGCCGTCTAACCCGGAAGGCGTTGGTAGGGGCAGACCACCATCGACGAGCACGAGCGACGACACCTTGTCCGGATACCGGTTCGCCAGAACGAGTGAGGCAAACGCGCCCATCGAGTGGCCGAGCACGACCACCGGCGACGCATCGAAAGCATCCAGGACGGCCGCAAGGTCGTCTGCGTGCTGCGGCATCCCCCACGGGCCCGGCAGAGAGTTGCTTCTCCCGCGACCGCGAAGGTCCGGCGCAATCATTCGAACGTTCGGCAGCTGCCGCGCGACCAGCGGCCAGGTGAGATGGTTCGCTGTTACACCGTGTACTGCGAGAACAGTTGGGGCATCATCGGGACCCCAACAACCGACCGTCAAATCGCCGCCACGGACCGCAACAGTTTTTCGGCTGTACTGGCTCATCGTGCCGTCCACCCGCCATCCATCGTGTAGGAGGCGCCGGTCACCATTCCTGCAGAGTCCCCGGCCAGCCAGAGGGCAAGGTCTGCAACATCCTCCGGCTCGACAAGTTTCTTGATGGCGATCTCGGCGAGCATGACTTTCTCGACCACCTCGGACTCGTCGATGCCGTGGATGCGGGCCTGGTCGGCGATCTGCTTTTCGACGAGAGGAGTACGCACGTAGGAAGGGTTGATGCAGTTACTGGTCACACCGTGAGGGCCACCTTCGAGGGCGGTCACCTTGGAGAGCCCCTCAAGGCCGTGTTTTGCAGCAACGTAGGCGGATTTGAATGCGGAGGCGCGCAGTCCGTGTGCGGAAGACAGGTTGATGATGCGCCCGAAGCCGCGCTCGTACATTTTCGGTATTGCAGCGCGGATCAGCAGGAAAGGTGACTCCAGCATGAGCCGCAGAATGAGCGAAAAGCGCGCGGGGTCAAAGTCCTCGATCGGGCTCACGTGCTGAATGCCGGCATTGTTGACCAGGATGTCCACGTCGAGCGTGAGGTCGGCAAGGGCAGCAGTGTCGCTCAGATCAACCGCCCACGCCTCACCACCGAGCTCGCCCGCCAACTCCTGTGCAGCACTCTCGTTGAGGTCGGCGACGATGACGTGGGCGCCGGAGGCGGCGAAGGCTCTCGCACACGCTGCACCGATTCCACTGGCACCACCGGTCACCAGTGCTCTGCGTCCGCTCAGATCCGTCATTTTGTATCCTTCGCCTTTCCTGTCGCCGGAGCGCCCAACCCTCGCTGGATGAACCGCATCATCTGTTCGAAAACCTCATCCGGCACCCTCGAGGTGCCGCTCGCTGTCGGGTCACTGTGCTCGCCAGCAGAATCGCCGTCGCCCCACAACACCCAGCGCATACCGACCATTTCGCCGATCCCCATGAGGATCCAGGCGACAATCGCGGGGTCAATGTCGGTGACCTCACCGTTCTCCTGCGCCACCGTGAGGCCACTGATGTAGCCCTCGACGATGCGGCTGTAGTGCATCCGTAGAGCCCGCGGTGAGACGAATTCGGCCTCGCGCACGACCCGATACAGCGCGGGATGCGATGCCGTGAACTCGAAGAAACCGCGAAATCCGGCACGTTCCGATTCGATGCGGTTGGTCGCACCTGACGCCGCCTCCGTCATCGCATGACGGACGCGCCGGTTCAGATCTTCGACGAGTTCTTCGAAAATTTCCAGCTTGCTTGAGAAGTACAGGTAGAACGTGCCCTGAGCGACGCCTGCCGTCTCGGTAATGCGCACGATAGAGGCGTCGCTGTAGCCGGCACGAGCGAAAACGGTTTCCGCCGCCTCCAGCAGTTTCGCCCGGGTACGCGACCCTCGTGCGGTGCGTGGTGTGTCGCTCATGGG
>JBDSZO010000126.1:0-4326 GCA_039925105.1 Terrimesophilobacter sp.
CGATTTGCTGCACGGCAAGCCGGGCATACCATTTGTGGTCGGCAGGCACGACGTACCACGGCGCGTAGTCGGTCGAGGTTCGCTCGAGCGCAATTTGGTACGCGTCGTGAAGTTGACCCCAAAGTTCGCGATCATCAACGTCACTCGGGTTGTACTTCCACAGCTTTGAACGGCGCTTGAGCCGCGCAACCAAACGTCGCTTCTGTTCCTTTTCACTTACGTGCAGCATCACCTTGATGATCGTGGTCCCATTGTCGGCGGCTTGTCGCTCGAAAGCGTTGATTTGGCCGTAGCGCCTGTCGAGAGTTTTTGCATCGGCAAGGTGACGCACGCGTGCGGCCAGCACATCCTCATAGTGGGAGCGATCAAAGACGCTCACCATGCCGGGCTCAGGCAATCTCTTACGCACCCGCCAGAGGAACCCGTGCTTTTTCTCCTCGGCAGACGGCGCCTTAAAGCCGTGCACGACGACACCGGATGCGCTCATTGCAGCGAGCGAATGGGTTACGACCCCGCCTTTACCTGCGCTGTCCATTCCTTGCAAGACGATCAGCAGGGAACCCTTGCCTCCGACAGTGCTGTCGGCGAAGAGCTTGCCTTGCAGCGTGCGAAGTTCCCCCTTCTGCTTCAGCAGGAGAGCGGTCCCTGACCGTTTGGTCGCTTTAATTCCTGGTGTGGACTTTGCGTCGACATCTTTCAACTGGAAGCCCGACTCCACCCGAAGGAGTTCACTCGGTTTCTTTGACCATGCTGTCTTAGACATGAATAGATGGTACGGGTTTTTGGTGGACGCTAACACCGTGGCTGGTAAGCGGTCTTTGCGGCGTTGCTCACCGCACGGTCGGGCCGAAAACTCACAGTCTGCTCACAAGCCCAACCGTGTTGCCCTCGCTGTCTGTGATGAACGCCATCCACTCGTCCGTGCCGGCCGGCCCGAGGCTGTCGTCTACATGGCTGAAGATCTTGTGTGGCTCAGAAATGACGGCAACACCCTGACCACGAAGATGTTCGACAGTCTCGAGAACTTGCTCGACGCCGAGGTAGATCAGCGCGCTCGGGGCGTTTCGGTCAAGGAGCAGTCGCGTGGAGCCCAAGTTGAAGAAGGCGAGCCCTGGTGGGTCAAACTGCGCCACAACCGGTGTCCCGAGTAAGCCTTCATAGAACGCGACCGCGCGGGCAAGATCCTCTACCCGTTGCGCGACTTGAACCAGTTCCATGTCCAGAATTCTAAGCGCGCGAGGTATCACAGTCGCCGATCTCTTGATCGAGACAGGTGAGGAGGTTCACGAGCGCCCTGCTTACAACAAGGGGCGCACCTCAACCCTGCGATTGCAGGCCTTCGACCCTTCGGCGGCGAGTGCCAGTGCCGTGTCGCTGTCCGGGGCGGTGATGATCCAAAAGCCGGCGATGAACGCTTTCGACTCTACGAAGGGTCCGTTGGTGACTTTTGACTCCGCGCCGCGGTTATCGATCACCGTGGCTGTGTCGGGAAATCCGAGGCCGCCGGCAAAGACCCAGTTGCCTTCTGCCTGAAGCTTGTCGTTGAAAACGTCAATGGCAGCCATCTCGGTCGGGGTAGCCATGCTGGGGGAATCATGGATCACTGACAGTAGGTACTGCATGTGGGTCAACTCCTCATTGTTGCGGGGCGTTACGCCCGCGCTCGTTCACACTTAAGATGAACTATTCTGCAGCAATCTGACCACGGACGTCTGACAAAGTTCAAGAACCTTGCACCGGTCAGGGGCAAACGCCCGGTTAGCCCGACGGACAGGAAACACAGTGACTGATTCTCACGATCATTCGTTCGACCGCCAGTATTGGGAGGATCGCTACGCCGCCGAGGGGCTCGCATGGAGTGGCGATCCGAACCCCGTGCTTGTCACCGAGGCCGCCCAACTTGCGCCGGGTCGCGCGCTCGACATTGGTTGCGGCGAGGGTGCGGATGCCTTCTGGCTTGCCGAACAGGGTTGGCAGGTCACGGCCGTCGACATCGCGGTGAACGCGCTCGACAAAGCCCAGGCTCACGCAGAGTCCGTCGACCCGGAAGCCGCGGCCCGCATCGGATGGCAACAGCACGACCTTACCGAGTGGTCCCCGGCGCCGCAGGCTTTCGACCTCGTCTCATCTCAGTTCATGCACCTGCCCAGACCCACCATGACCACGCTGTTTCGTTCTCTCTCCGCTGCGGTCGCGCCGGGCGGCACATTGCTGATTGTCGGCCATGATGCCTCCGACGTCGACGAGGGTTCTGAACACCATGCACACCTAGGTGAGCTGATGTTCACCGTGGAGGAAGTTCTCGCGGCTATCAAAGACGATGGGCTTCAGGTCAAGGTCGCAGAGTCGCGCCAGCGAGAAGCGGCGCCACCAAATGGCAGAGAGTTCGTCCATGACGTGATGGTGATGGCCAGCCGCTCTCCGGCGTAGCCAGGTTCGCCGACAGCATCCGATCGAGAACAAGCCCTGGCTGCTCCGCGTGCGCGAAATGACCGGCACCGGCGATCACTCCGTGCGACACCACCGCAAGGTGCTCGTCAAACCACGCCGCGTCACCAGAACCGACGAACACGTCACGCTCGCAACGTAAAACAAGCACCGGGCAGCGGATGCCCCCCCACACCCACTCGTCAAAATTGCGTGCAGCCGCCGCAGCGCGAAGAAACGCCTGCGGTCGCACCTCCCTGGACAAGGCGTCGATCACCTCGTCATCAATGCGACGCGGGCACGCGAACAGTGGCGATGTCCACGAGCGAAGCCAACCGAGAAGGTGTAGCCATCGCACGAACATGAGTCCTACCGGCCCCAACATGTTCAGCAACCGCATTGCGGCGAGCATCCCGGCAAGCCAGGGGAGTGCCGCGAAGTTGCGGACCGGATGCCGCAACAACTCCACGGCCTCGCGTCCGGTCGCCGAAACCAAAGTCACCGCCTGCGTTGCGTCCGGCATCCGCGCGGCCAGATCCAGAGCCAGGTGGCCACCAAGAGAGTGTCCGGCGACACTCCATTCGGAATAGCCGAGGGCCAGCACAACGTCGAGGACGGCATCCGTCATCTGCTCAACGCTCGAGTGCTGGCGGAGTGCACCGCTTTCGCCCCACCCCGGAAGGTCGATCGCGACGACATTCGTTAGCGGACGGCCAAGGCGCTCGGCCTCCTCCATCAGCGGCAACCAGGTTGCCCACGAACCGGCCGCACCGTGCAGCAGGAGCAACGCGACATCCCCGCAGCGCTGGCTTGCCAGAACAACAACCTCCCCCAAGCGGCTCGGAACGACGACACGGTCCAGACCAACCCGGGCAGCTCGGCTGGCCAGCCGCATTTCGCTCGTCAGAACATCCACACAAGAAATTCGGAGCACCTGGCCACAAGGATTGCTGATTGACGCGTGAATGCAGGCCGAGACCCCAAAAGCCTCTAACGATCCTTAGCTCACAGGCTGGGCGAAAATGGCGACAGCAAACATCCCTATCGCGAGCACCCCAAATCCAACCTTGGTCAAAGGTTTGGCGGACGTACGCAATGCAATGACCGCCTGGATGCCGTAGTAGGCGGCGAACGCCTGTGAGGCGATGGTGACAATGATCAGTGTTGGCACCAGGGCGGCGAGCAGTATTGCGGCGGCACCGCTCACCAGGTACGGTCGCGAACCGGTGAACCACCGGCCAAGGCCACGGAGGTTGCCTTCGGCCGCTGCCGTGTCGGCAATTGCGGCACTGAACTGGCTGAGCACTGCGGAGAGAGCGAGGGGCAACGCCAGCCATGGTGCGATACGAGCGGTGATGTCCAGCAGAGTGATGTCGTCGCCGGCGGGGGTTCCGAGGCCCATTACGGGCGTCGCCACGGCAACGAAGGTGACGTAGATGAATGTCGCAATGATCTGCGCCAAACGTGACGCCTTGACCCTGGTGGGTGCATCGAAGTGGTCACCGAGGTAACGAACGGTCTCAAACCCCTGAACGGTGATCACGATCCCACCGAGGACCAGCAGAGCGCTGATCGGCGCCACGGAGGGAATCGGCGGAAGCCTCAAGGCTCCGGCTGCCACCTCGGCGCCGTCGTGGAGTAGAAGTACGCAGCCGAGCAGCGTTGTGAGCAGGAGTACTGCCACAATCGACACCCGGTCGAGCAGGTCGAGGCCTCTGAAGCCACGCGTCACTCCGATGGCCACGATCGCAGCCACCGCAACGCAGGCAATAATGGGCTCCCAGAGAGCCGATCCGGCCGAGTTGAAGAATCCAACAATGTATTGGGCCATAATGCGCAGGTAGAGGGCGACCGAGATCACGTAGGCGACGACAATCACTGCATCCGCGACGCGCCCAA
>JBDSZO010000127.1:0-9575 GCA_039925105.1 Terrimesophilobacter sp.
AGCTCGCAGACGAACTCGACCCCGATGCCACGAAAATGGATCGCACCTACGACCTTCGCCAGGTTGCCGCTATTTCCGAAACGCTTCGCACGGAGGAAGCACAACTGCGTGAGACGATGAATGGTGCCCGCGTCAACGGCAGATCGTGGAACCAGATCGCAGTGGCCCTGAGTGTATCCGGTCAAGCAGCACGACAACGATTCGCCGACAAAATGCAAGCGTAATCTGTCCGGTCAGGGATCCCCTTACGGGCGCACTTCTTGCGTCAGAACGCCGCGTCAGCGAAATCGCGCAGACCGCACTTGGCTCACCAAAGCACCGCCTCAAGCGAACCAAAAACTTCTATGCAGACAGTTCTCTTCTGAATGTACGTATGCTACCGTGGTAGATACATTAAGCGCGCTAGTAGAAACAAGGTTCGAGATGAAGGGCGGCATGATTCTCTTCCGAGGATCGGGCACCGCCGCGCGCAGATATCTGGAATCGGACCGCTCAACAGCCGACGAGTACTACCTGGAAGGTGGCATCTCGCTTGCGGAGTTCTCCATCGTCGACGGCCAGGGTGTGGTGGTCGGCGAGGGCGTGTTGACGCCGGACCAGTATGCGGACTGGGTTGATTGGATCAACCCGTTCACTGGTGAGTCGATGGGCACGCCACGCCTGCCGGGGGAGGGCCGGCGAGGTTCGCCGCGGTTTGCGGAGATGGTGGTGAACGCTCCGAAGTCCCTATCGATCGCGGCCGCATTGCACCCGGACGTGTCCGAGGCGTTGGACCTCGCACAGAAGGACGCGATGGCCGAGATCCGTCGCTGGCTCGGGCAGCATTCCGTTACCCGTGTTGGCCCACGCGGAAGGCAGGAGGTCGTGCCGGTCGAGCAGCTCGAGACAGTTTCGGTGGTCCACAAGACTTCGCGGGCTAGTGATCCGCACAGGCACATCCATTTCCAGATCGGCGCAAGGGTCTGGGCGGCCGGGACATGGCGAGGTTTGGACACTGCGGCGCTGTTCAAACAGCAGGGTGCGATCCGGGCACTGGGGACGGCGGTCATCGCCGCGCACCCGCAACTCGCTGCGGTCCTCGACCGGCATGGGTTGACGCTCGACTCGGTGACCGGTGAGGTGGCGGAGCTGGAGCGGTTCAACGCACCAATGAGTAAGCGGGCCCAACAGGTGCAGAAGAACTTGGCGCGTTTCCTGGCCGAGTGGGAGGCGAGGCATCCGGGGCAGGAACCAGGCCCGGCCGTAACCGCCCGCCTGACGGCGATGGCGTGGGATCACGAGAGGCCGAACAAGAGACCATCGACACTCGGCAACGAGGCCGCTTGGCGCGAGGAGCTGAACGTGCTCGGCTACACCCCGAACCCGCCGCGTCAGCATCGGCCACCACCGATATCGCTGGACGACTTGATCGTGCAGCAAGCCGCGAGTCGTGCGCTGGACCGTTGCGCGGCCGCCGCATCGACCTGGACGCCGCACACCGTGCAGGAGCACGTCACCCGAATCATCACCGAAGCGGGTGTGCGTGCGGAGCCGGCGGCGTTGCGGGACCAGATTGCGATCACCACGTCGCTTGCAACAGATGATTGCCTGTCAGTGCTGCCGCCCGGTGCTGTGCAACCCGACCACGTTGCACACCTCACATCGGTGCATGTCGTCGCCGTCGAGACAGAACTCCGCGACCTGCTGGCCGCCCGGGCCACCAGTGGGGCACACGCGACGTCCGACGAGACACGGTTGGCAGTGGCGCGCGCGCTCGACGCCGAGCAGGTTCTTGCGGCTGCGGCCATCGCATCCGACGACCCACTCGTGGTGGTCGAGGGTGCGGCCGGTGCAGGCAAGACCACCATGCTCGGAGTTGCCATCGCAGCGGCAGGCGAAGACGGCCGTTCGACGCGGATCGTGACGCCGACGAAGAAGGCCGCACAGGTGGCGCAACAGGAACTCGGTGTCCCCGCCGACAGTGTCGCGAAGCTCGTGCACGCGAACGGGTGGCGATGGAACCGCGACGGCGTATGGACCCGCCTCGCCGTGGGCGATACCGATCCGGAAAACGGCAGAACGTACACAGGCCCGCCGGAGGAGGCGCGCCTGGTCTCGGGGGAGCGAATCGTGGTGGACGAGGCTGGGATGCTCGACCAGGACACCGCCCTCGCCCTACTGCGAATCGCAGACGAAGCCGGTGCCACCGTTGCGCTAGTCGGTGACCGTGCGCAGCTCCCCGCGGTCGGGCGTGGCGGCGTCCTCAAAATGGCAGTACAGCTATCTACCCGCACGTTCGACATGGCGACCGTTCACCGCTTCACCGATCCCGAATACGCGGACCTGACCGTGCGGATGCGCGCGGGCGAGAGCCCGACGCTGCTGTTCGACCAGCTGGCCATGCTCGGGCTGATTGAGTTGCATGAGAGCGCCGACGCCATGCAGGAGGCAATCGCTGGGACGGCGCGCAACGGCAACGCGATCACGGTGGCCACGATCGACGCGACCCGCGAACTGAACTCGTGCATCCGCGATAAGCGGGTGCAGCGTGGCGACGTGGACGATACACGCACCACTACCGGCAGCGACGGGCTCGTCATTGGGGAGGGTGACATGATCCAGACCCGCAAGAACGACAGCCAGCTGCAGGTCGCGAACCGGCAGACCTGGACTGTGCAGCACGTCGGAGAAGATGGCACGGTGTGGGTGAGGGAAGTCGGGAACGGAAAGAAATACCCGCGCACCGTCGTGCTCCCGACCGAATACATCCACGAGTACACGCATCTGGCCTACGCCTCCACCGCCTACGGGGTTCAAGGCGCGACCGTGGACGAGTCGCACACGATCCTCTCTGACACGCTCGACGCCGCCGGGGTGTATGTCGGCATGACCCGCGGCCGCACCAGCAACCGGCTTCACATCATCGCCGCCGATCTGGACGATGCCCGCGAGCAATTCGCCAACGCGCTCGAACGCGACCGCGCCGACCGCGGACTGGCCGACGCGACGCACGCAGCACACGATGCAATACACGGTCTCGTCGCCGATGGTCCGGTGAGGCTCGTCAATAAGGAACGCGCAAGGCTTACCCGGCGGATCGAGCATGCCGACCGGCAGGCCGACCAGTGGGAACGGGCCACCACCGCACTAGCACGGCAGCGCGACGCGCACCGTGCCGAGCGGGAACGACAGGAGGAGGTCATCGCTGCCGCCGAAGTCGGCGTCGCACGGGTGCACGCCGCGGTTGTTGGGCCGCTCATCGAGCAGGCCACCACCGATGGCGTGGCCTACCTCGCCGCGCGGGAGCGGATGTGGGAGGCGACGGCCGCCCGCGACCGTGTCGGACGATTCAAGAGGGGTGCCGCCCGCGTGGCCGCCGCCGCCGCAGAGGAACACCGCGTCACCGAAAACGCGATGCGTAGACGCTGGGGTGGCGGACCGCAAACGACAGCGGGCATCTTGTCCTGGGCCGAGGCCGCAGCCCAAACACAGGCAGCCACAGACCCGCGCGTGGTCGGAGCAAACCGGGATTCGGAGCAGGCGCGCAGCGAGCAACAGCGGTTGGCCGAGCAGTGCGCACAAGAGCGCGCCGCCCTGAGCGGTCGCATCCTCGGGAAGATGCCGCCGGGTACTGCCGAGGGTCGCGCGGCCCAGTGGCGTACTCGCGCTGAGCAGGCCCTGCGCGACCTTGGCGAAATCACGGCACTGCCGGTCACCGAGGCCGCCCAGCTAGTCCTCGGCCGCGCGGCGCGGGTCCAGACGCAACGGGCGGCGGCCGAGCGCGCCCAATCTGCGCGCGACGCGCGAGCCGCCAAGCTCGGCCAGTTCGGGACTCCATCGAACAAGCATCTGCGCCCTGGGCCCGATCACGGCATCGGCCCCGGCCTGTAACGACTCGACAAATGTCGCCGGCCAGTGGGGACCTGTAAGCCTCAAGCTTTAGCGCCGGGAGGCTCATGGCATGGACGCCTTTTCCGAGAGTATTGCTTAGTGGCGTAACTCATAACGAGTTCGGCCGGGCGTATGACTTGCCAGCCTTAGCACCAATCACAACGCATGGCGAAAGACGAAGAGGACCGATCTGGAAAGGCTCCGATGCTCTTGATCGGCGTCATTTATTGCAGTGATCGGCCGGGCGGGTCCTTCTTGGGGTGGGGGGTCGTTCCAAATCGGTCGATACGCGGCAGGCGTGAGCGTCTCGATCTTTCGGGCCGGTCTGGCCGTTGCGGCGAGGGCGCCTCACGCCCGGGCGTGTTGCTTCCGGCGTCCGGCGTGATTGCGGCGCCGCGGAGTTCGACGGCCCACGCGAGGGTGCGCCCTTGGACCTCGGCGAACTCTTCGGCGGTGACGCCGTACTGTGCCGCCTGTGTGGGAAGGATCGTCGCGATGCGTGAAAGTTGCGCGGCGAACATGCCTGTGTCGAAGCCGTCGTCGTGTTCGCGACCCAGGGCGAGCAGCTCCGCGTCAGTGAATCTGCCGATCGCGCGGATGGAGTCCAAGTCAAGGAAGTCACGGACCTCGCCACGTGAGTACACCGCGGAGAGCTTTCCTGCGATCGCGTCGCGCTCGGACAGGACCGGGCCAACCGTCATGACTACGGGTGTATCAGCACGCCAGTTGACGCCGAAGTCCACGTCCAACTGTTCCTCGCCCTCTCCATGCAGGTGGAACCGGGCGAACGAATCGGAAACCCGGGATCGGCTGACCTCGAAGCCTGCGTCGCTCAACGCGGTCTCGGCGGCGTCGAGTGCGGTCCGAAACTGTTCGGCAGTGGTCGTGTGGCCGGCAAAGAGATCGACATCCTCGGTCGGGCGATCGGTGAGTCCCCATTGACGGATCGCTCCAGCGCCCGCCAGAACGAACCCGGCATCGGCAACCGTATCCAACAGCAGGCCGGTTACACGCACTTGCAAGGCAGCGCGAACATCCTCGTCGCGGGTCACGAGATCACCTGCCAGCTTGCGCGGAGACCGACTACGCGGCGAGTTCGGGAAAGTGCTCTTCCCAGAGTGCGCGGCAACGCTCGGGCAGGATAAGTCCAGCCCATTCCTGGCGCAGCAGTGTCTCGTTCAGCAGCGCTTCCTGCACCTGCGGGGTGCCTTCGCGGACCAGCGCCTGGTAGACCATGCGTCGCTGCCCGGCCTCGCCGAGGTCGAACACGCGGGACGGCCCCCAGTGCACGGTGATCGGCACGTCTAACATCCCGTCCGCAGGACCTTGCAAAGTCGACAGAGACGAGGGTACCTCGTAGGGGATCACGTCGCGAAACTGCACACGGTTCGCCGCCATAACCCACACCGTCTCTCGTCCGCATCAGCACTGTACAGTCAAGATTCTACCGGCCAGACCGCAATCGTGGCCGGAAGCCGTCAACAGCATCGATTCACTCTTGGGCGGGGTCGAAGAGTTTAAGGAACTTCTCGCGCGGGATCACTACGCGGCGGCCGAGCCTGACCGAGGGAATCGTATGGTTCTCGACTCCCGCGGTGACAGTGCGGGGATCAACACCGAGCGCTTCTGCCGCCTCGGTTCGCGTAATTACCAAGCTTCGCGACTCGCGCAGCGTCTCGATCGTCACCGTTGCGGTTCTCATATCGCGCACCTCGTTCCCTGGACAGCGAGAAATGATGATACTTGAATCTACATGGTCGCGCTTGCTGTGTCAACAGCAACGGTGTATGTTTCTTATATGGATGATAGAAAGCGCGGAAACCCGGCGGGACACACGAACGAACTTGTGGCTGCGAATCTCCGCAAGGTGCGTCAAAGCACTGGCGTCGACCTACGAGAGCTGTCCGCACGGATCAAGGCGACGGGCCGGGTCATCTCGCCTTCGGCGCTGAGCAAGATCGAGAACGGCGACCGCCGCGTCGACGTCGACGACCTCACAGTCTTCGCCTACGCGCTGGAGACCACCCCGGCCGCCCTACTCACCCCAGCCTCTCAGGAAACCCAGGCCCCGGCCGGAGTGCCGGAGAGTCAGTTCACGTTCGAGGAGATTCAGGCATGGATCCAGGGCAGGGTCAAACTCACCACGGAGGACCTCCTGCGGTACTGGAAGGAGCAAGCATACGACTCTGCCAACTACAAACGGATCTCCGAAGAAATCCTTGAGCAGTACGACCAAGGGCACCCCGGAGTCACCCCACGCGAGGTCCACGAGAAACGCATCGCCACTCGCCGGGAACGCCTCGCCATGATCAACGGACGCCGGATGGGGCTTGACCCGATGGCCATGCCCATCGACGGCTAAGCCGACTCCAGCTAGAAACAAGAGGGAGAGGTACGGAAAATGACGAACGCCCCGAAAGGCCACGCCGTCGGGAAAGACCCTGAAAAGAAAGATGAGAACAAAGCCCGACGGTCTCGATCACGACATGCGGGTTCGCTGGCCGACTACCCGACGAAGGCGGGACAGCGTTGGAAGTTTCAGATCTACGCGCTCAAAGACCCAGAAAAACCGGAGCTTGGTGAGACCCGCATCACTCGTGGTGGATTCAAGAACCTCGACGAAGCCCAGATTGCCCTTGCGAGCGCGCTAAAGAAGAAGGCACAGAACGAGAGGTTCCAGGGCAAGGTACCCACCATCACGGACTACGCCGATCATTGGGTCGGCGGGCTCCGACTGCAGAACTCGACGATCCAGGGCTACCGCAAGATCATCCGCAATCACATCAGCCCTTCGCTCGGCGAGCTCAGTCTCGACAAGCTCACCGCGACCCGGATCGCCGCCCACTACCGGGAACTGGAGAAGTCAGGTCGGCGGGACACGACCGGTCGTGGAAAGCCGCTCTCAGCGAATAGCGTGAACAAGGTGCACGTCGTGCTCGGCGCCATCCTCGACGCCGCGCTCGATGATGGCTTGATCGGCGCGAACCCAGCCAGGAAGAAGCGCACGGTCAATGCTCCAACGGGTTCTCAGATCCGTGCGCATCGTCCCGAGATTACGACATGGACAGGCGGCGAACTCCACGCCTTCCTCACCTGGAACCGCGACGTGCTCACGGACGATCTCTTCCCGCTGTGGCGCACTATCGCCTACACGGGCATGAGGCGCAGCGAAGCCCTCGCGCTTCGCTGGGGCGACCTGAATGTCGCGAGCGGCAGGCTGAGTATCAGACGGGCCGCTGACGTGACCATCCGCAACGTGGCGAAGTCCACAAAAACGGGGTCATCACGCGTGCTGGACCTGGATCCGGAGACCGTGGGAATCCTCAAGGCCTACAAGGCGAAACGCGGCGCAATCTCACTAGACCTTGCCCGCGTGGACGCCTACATTTTCGGCAACGACGCAGGCGCGATCCGATCACCAAACGAGGTCGGCCGGCGCTGGACGTTCCGCGTAGAACGCGCTCAGGTGGCAATCAGCGGACTACCCTGGGTCACCCTCAAGGGCCTGCGGCACACGCACGCGACCCTGCTGCTCGAACTGGGCGAGCACCCCAAAGTGGTGCAGGAACGCCTCGGGCATTCCACGATCACCACGACCATGAACATCTACAGCCACGTCACCCCGACGATGCAGAAGGCCGCAGTAAACCGCTTCGCGGAGCATCTCGATCAGGCTTAGCACATATCTCAGCACATGGAGGGGAAAATGCCCTCGCTTGGGAGCATAAAAAACCTGATCAGAGACAGGTTTCAATTGGCGGAGAATGGGGGATTCGAACCCCCGAGGGCTTGCACCCAACACGCTTTCCAAGCGTGCGCCATAGGCCACTAGGCGAATTCTCCTTGGGCGGCGTCACCGCGACAAACGGAAACAACCTCCAAGAATCCTACGGGATGGTCGGCCCGGCGACGACCGGTGGCACAGCTTGGGCGACAGTCAGGTGTTGTGGCCGGTAATCCCACGACCCTCCAAGGTTCGCGCGGTACCGTCACCATAAGACGCGAACCGACAACCGCTGCACGACCATCACAGGTTGCGACAGTGCGAGCCAACACCGAAGGGTACGGCCATGAACTCAGACGACTCCACAAAGAACACCGACGACAACCCTCGGGTGCAGTCGACGCATGCACAACCAGGTGCAGGCCGCCCGCGACTGGTTTTCGAAGTGGATCCAGGTCAGTGGGATGGTGGGGCTGCTCGCGAGTTCGATTTGCTCATGACGACGACGCGCATCGGCTCCGGTGCCGACACGGATCTACGGCTCGACGGTCTCGATACTCTCCATGCGGAGATTCGTCACGACGAACGGGACGAATACGTGCTCTACGCGTTCGGTGAAGCCGAGCTGAGCAGCGAATTGACGTCGCCGGATGAGGATGCCATCGACGACGTTGGGCGAATCCTCCGCACCGGTTCCAAAGTTCAACTTGGCGAATGGGCAATGTCGTTTTTCCGGGAAGAGTTTTCGGATCACGGCCGGCCGTTCGGCGGCAGGGAGGGTGGCGAGGGCGCAACCCAACTCGACCAATCTGGTGAACCGCTCAACCAGCAGGATGCATGAACGAAGCCACGACTACATGATTGACCCGCCCCACCGTGGTTCGGGCTTCCGTGAGTCTCGTGTCAACCCCTATTACTTGGCACGAAATGCCGGTACGGTCAAGCCATGAAGCGAATTGCATACGCGGGTGGCACGATCGAAACCGGAGACGCAGTTGCTGATGCGCTCCTCGACTATGTCACAACCGTTTCGCAGTCCGAGATAAACGTTTCCGTAGACATCCCCGTCCGTGAAGCGAACGGCGGTGTGACAACGCACACGCTCGTTCTGGGGCCGGCAACCCAATTGGATGTCTCGGATGTTGAAGTCGCGGGGTCGACAAACGAAGAGGTCGACTTTCCGGTTCCCGAACTGTGGAAGTCGACCGAGGAAGCCCAATCGGAACCGCCGGATGAGGCCGCGCAGGCTGCACGGGACTTCGACGAAGCGGTAGCCGAAATCGACCATAACCTTGATGGTATGGGTGAGGCGTGACTCCTTTCGTTCTCGCCCGCCACGAACTAGGGTGTGAACGTACGTTCACGCTACAAAGAAGCCAGCACGCGCAAATGCGCCACCACATCCCGGTGTCGCAAGATTCAAGGAGTCCCCTTGGGTAAGTTCATCTATGGAACCCCGTCGATATCGGTCGACATCGAAGACCGGATACTGGCGCACTTGAAAGTCGTCATTGTGGCCAAACTTCGGCGCGGTGAGAGTTTCACTTTTTCGTGGAACAGAACCCCGGAGTCCGGTAGTGGCCACAGTTCGGTGTGGTTAAACCCGTCCGTTCCGCTGGAATTTGACTTCTCCGGCAGCAAAGCACCCACATTGAACAAGGTTTGGCTTGAAGAATTGGTGCAGATGGCCAACACGCCTGCAGGGTTGAGGATCGTTCCCGAGCCCACCGAGTCGCCGGAAGCCGCGCCTTCGGAAGGGCACTGAACTCCGCCAAAGATCAGCGGTGCTTCACGCCCCGTGTCCGGTGCGGCGGTAGCGCGGTTCCGGGGTGACAGGTGAACGTTCGGTGTTCGATTGTTCCAGCCACGTGCGAAGCACGGAGACGACGTCACCGCGCGTCCTCGCGACCGGATCCATTACCGGCACGTTCCGTGCCGGCAGCGGCTCGCTCGGGGGCAGAGCGTTGACTGCGTGCCCCCG
>JBDSZO010000128.1:0-3651 GCA_039925105.1 Terrimesophilobacter sp.
GGTTCACCGATTCCTGCGCCATCTCGTGCTGCTGCTTCGTTCCTCGAGACAGATGCAACAGAATTTCGAAACCCTGGCGCTGGTGGAACGACTCCTCCTTGCAGATGCGCACCATCGCGCGCCCGTACGGACCGTAGGATGCTCGGCACAGCGGTACCTGATTGCAAATCGCTGCGCCGTCGACGAGCCACCCGATCGAACCCATGTCGGCCCAGGTCGGGGTGAGGTAGTTGAAGATCGACGAGTATCGCGCCTTGCCTGCGATGAGGTCTTCGGTCATCTTGTCGCGCGTCACACCGAGAGTCTGCGCCGCCGAGTACAGGTACAGACCGTGGCCTGCCTCATCCTGCACCTTCGCCATCAGGATCGCTTTGCGTTTCAGGCTGGGAGCGCGAGTAATCCAGTTGCCCTCCGGCTGCATCCCAATGATTTCGGAGTGCGCGTGCTGCGAAATCTGGCGAACGAGCGTCTTGCGGTAGGCATCCGGCATCCAGTCGGTCGGCTCAACGCGCTGGTCCGCGGCGATGAGCTCCTCGAAACGGGCGCTGCCAGCCTCGTCGTCCACAACAGTTGGATTTGAAGTTGTCGCCATTGCTGTCCTCACTCTTTCCGAAGCCGGACCAGCCTCTTGGCTACTGACCGACCGTTCGTTTAGGGTAGGTTCAGGCTAACACCGGACAGAATGGCGGTCAACGATGAGCGGCGTCCCTCAGGAGAACGTGGACGACAGCAACGGCTACGCGCGGCCGGAACGCATGCTGCGGGACGACAGAGCCTCCACCGAGCTATTGGGCATGGACGTCACCGAGATGAGCGAAGGCCACGCCGTGGTCACCATGACGGTGCGGGAGGACATGCTCAACGGTCACTCGATCGCCCATGGCGGCCTCATCTTCACCCTTGCCGACACCGCATTTGCGATGGCCTGCAACGACGAATCAACCGTGACCGTCTCGACCGGTGCAGAAATTTTCTTCTTCGCACCAGGACACGTGGGCGACCTGCTCACCGCGACCGCGAAACTGCGCTCAAAGCGAGGCCGCAACGGCATCTACGACGTTGAGGTTCGCAACGAGGCTGGATTGGTGGCCGAATTCCGCGGGCACAGCAGAACCGTTCCCGCCGACCAGGTGCGAAAGAAGGACTGACATGGCTGGCGGCTCGATAAGAACACGTGGCAGCTATGACCAGGACTCCATCCTTGCCGTCGCGGTAGAACTTTTTATCCGACACGGGTACGAAGCCACCTCGATGGGTCTACTCGCCGAAAACCTCGGTATCACCAAGTCGGCGATCTACCACCACGTTCCTAGCAAGGAGCACCTCCTCCGTCTCGCCCTCGACCGCGCCCTCGGCGGGTTGGAGAGTGTTCTGGCGGACCCACTCGCCTCCACCGGTCCCAGCATTGACCGACTGCGGTTCGTGCTGCACTCGGCCGTTGCGGTACTTACAGAGGAGTTGCCGTTCGTCACACTCCTGCTCCGTCTACGCGGAAACACCCCGCTGGAACGTGAAGCACTCGAGCGGCGGAGAGCATTCAACCGGGCGGTCGCCGACCTGGTCGATCAGGCGCACGCCGATGGTGCTATCCGCGACGACATCGACGCACGCACGCTCACCCGCCTGCTGTTCGGGATGATCAACTCGATCGTCGAGTGGTACCGCCCAGACGGACCGGTTGATGCCACAACGCTCTCTGACGACGTGGTGGCAGTGGCCTTCACTGGCATCCAATCGGCACGCACCGACGGCCACGAAGTCGACTGAACCTTTCCCTCTGCCCGCAACTGGGTTTAGTGTCACAGTGTCGACATCGCAATGTCGATGATGCCGAACCAAGGGAGGTATCGATGTCGATCGTCAGCGCGCCACAACCAAGTCAGACACAACCCGGTGGAAAGAGACTGAGTCCGCCGAAGCGTGACGAACTTGACCCGGAAGAGCGCATGTCGCGCGACGAGTTGGAGTCGATCCAGCTTCACCGATTGAAGCTCACGGTGCGCAACGCCTATGACAATGTCGACACCTATCGTGCCAAGTTTCTGACAGCGGGGGTCCACCCTGACGACATCCGCGAGCTGAGCGATATCCAGAAACTTCCGTTCACCACGAAGGAAGACCTACGACAGGCGTACCCCTTTGGCATGTTTGCCATTCCCCGCGAAGATGTCGCCCGCATTCACGCCTCCTCCGGGACGACCGGCCGACCGACAGTGGTTGGCTACAGCAAGAATGATCTGAAGATTTGGGCGCGCCTGGTGGCGAGAAGTCTTCGCGCGTCCGGTGTTCGACCTGGGATGCTGGTGCACAACGCCTACGGCTACGGCCTGTTTACCGGCGGACTCGGCCTGCACGCCGGTGCTGAAGCGCTTGGCGCCACAGTTGTTCCGATGTCCGGGGGCCAAACCGCAAAGCAGATTCAGCTCATCCGCGATTTCGAACCGGATGTCATTCTGTGCACACCCAGTTACCTGCTGACGATTGCCGACGCGATGCAGGCGGAAGGTTTCGACGGACGGGCATCCAGCCTCAAGCTCGGCGTGCTCGGCGCTGAACCCTGGACCGACCAGATGCGCACAGAACTGGAGGACCAGCTCGATATCGACGCCCTCGACATTTACGGTTTGAGCGAGGTCATGGGCCCAGGCGTCGGCAACGAATGCCTTGAGTCGAAAGACGGTCCGCACCTGTGGGAAGACCACTTCTTGCCAGAGATCATTGCTGAAGACGGAACAGCGCTGCCGGATGGCGAGCCCGGCGAACTTGTGTTCACCACCCTCACCAAGGAGGCGATGCCGGTCATCAGATACCGCACCCGCGATCTGACCAGGCTCCTCCCCGGCAGCGCAAGACCAGGCATGCGCCGGATGGAGAGAATCACAGGACGCAACGACGACATGATCATCCTCAGGGGCGTCAACCTTTTCCCAACCCAGATCGAGGAGTTACTTCTCGGAGTGCCGCAACTTTCCCCACACTTCGTGCTGGAACTGAGCAGGCGTGCTCGCCTCGATGAATTGACGGTGAGGGTCGAGCGTCGCGTCGGAAGTGACTACGCATCCTGTGAGGCTGCGTCGCAGGAGCTCATGCGAATCGTGAAGACCAGGATTGGCTCGAGCATCCGGGTTGCTGTCGTCGATCCCGGGACAATCGAACGCAGCACAGGCAAGTTTCAGCGCGTTCATGACCTGCGCGAGCCATGACCGACTGATCGCTCTTACATCAGCGCTCAGAGACGTCCGGCAGTCGCGCCGAAACGAGGACGCCGACGAAACCCAGGGCGGCAAGAAAGGCGATAGCAAACTGCACACCCAACAGTGCAAGCAGTGAGCTGATACCACCCGCGGCGAGCAGAATGACACCCATTGCGGAGTTCGACACCGCGACATAGTTGGTGCGCTGGTCTCCCCTGGCCATGTCCACGATGTAGGTCTTTCGGCCAACCCGCACCCCGGTGTGCACAAGGGTCAGCAGAAAGTATGTCGTGACAAACACGGCCGCCCCCCACACCGTATCGCCGTCGAAACTCGGTAGTCCGCTCACAACGAGCATCACCACGAGCGTGAAGGAGGCTACCCCTGCGCCAACGGCCATGAGGCTGCGGCTGGCGCGGTCCGCAATTCGGCCAAACAATGGCCCGCCGACAACGGC
>JBDSZO010000129.1:0-2089 GCA_039925105.1 Terrimesophilobacter sp.
CCCAGCAAATGCATAAAGCTGTCCGGTTAGACTGCGGACTGCGTTCGACCATTTTCGCCCATCGGCAGACGACTTTGAGCCGCTGGCAGGATCACCCGGAGGAACCAGTGCGCGCGATGATCCGCCAATTCCTGCTGTTTGGCACCGTTGGCGGCTTCGGGCTCGTCGTGGATGTCGGCATCTTCAACCTGCTGCGCGTCACAGTCCTGGCACCGGAAGCGATGCACGAAGGCCCGGTGATTGCCAAGGTCATCTCCACCTCCATTGCGATCGTCGTGAACTGGATCGGCAACAGGTACTGGACGTTCGGCGCGCACCGTCGCCCGAATGCGGCTCGCGAGGGCGTCGAGTTCGCGCTCGTGAGTATCGGCGGCATGGGCATCGGACTGGCCTGCCTGTGGATCTCGCACTACCTACTCGGCTTCACCTCGCTGCTTGCCGACAACATCTCCTCCAACGTGATCGGCCTCGCCCTCGGCACTGCGTTCCGGTTCTGGCTCTATCGCACCTGGGTGTTCCGAGCACGCGAGGCAGGTCAAGTCACGACTTCGATCCGCCCAACGAACCCACATTCATCCATTGGCGGCACCGTCGCCTACAGTCGATTGCAGTCGATAACCATTGTCGACGATTCTCCGGAAGCTTTTGACTGAACCGAGGTGGGGTCGGTTCGACGGACTCGCTGGCTTTCTGCTCGAATAGTGTGAGACCCGACCGGAGTCGCTAACCTGACACTTTTACGGCCGCCCGAGACCGCGGTAGAGCCATCCCGAGTCCTGCCACACGCGTCGATCCAGGCAATTGCGCCCGTCCAGGATGATGGTCGACGCAACCATGCTGAGCATGTCGGGAGTGAGTTCGCGGTACTCAGCCCACTCCGTGAGTACGAGCACAGCATCCGCATCAGCAGCAGCTTCCTGCGGCGTAGCTGCGAAATGGAGGTCCGGGTACAGAGCCCGCGAGGTTTCGATTGCTTCAGGATCCGTTGCGCTGACGATTGCACCCTCACCGACCAACCTCGCAGCAACATCCAACGCTGGAGAGTCTCGCACGTCGTCAGAGTTCGGCTTAAAAGCGAGACCAAGAATCGCAATCCGCTTGCCCGCAACGTCCCCACCCAGAACCTCGCGCGTGAGGCTGACCATGCGATCCCTGCGTCGAAGGTTGATCGCGTCAACTTCGCGCAGAAAAGCGACACTGTCGCCAAGACCAATGTCCTCAGCGTGCGCACGGAATGCGCGAATGTCTTTCGGTAGGCAACCGCCACCGAAGCCGAGACCCGAATTGAGAAAGCGACGGCCGATGCGCACGTCGTGCACGATCGCGTCAGCAAGCTGAGTGACATCAGCACCGGTTGCTTCCGCAATTTCGGCCATCGCATTGATGAACGAGATTTTGGTCGCCAGGAATGCGTTGGCTGCAACCTTCACCAGTTCAGAAGTGGCGTAATCGGTGACAATTCGAGGAGTGCCTCCTGCGAGCGCCCTCGCGTAAACCTCATCGAGCAGTGCGGTCGCGTGAATGCCACCCTCACCCGCAGGAATGCCATACACGAGACGATCGGGAGTGAGAGTGTCGCGGACGGCGTACCCCTCCCTGAGAAACTCGGGGTTCCAGGCAAGTCCCACACCGGAGGCACCGTGATTGACCAGCGTGGCCAGCCTGGCGGCAGTCCCTACCGGCACCGTCGACTTTCCGACCACCAGGTCACCAGGATTCAGCTCGGGAAGCAGAGCGGACACGGCAGCATCCACGAACCCGACATCAGCTGCAAAACCACCAAGGAGCTGAGGCGTACCCACGGTGATGAAATGCACTTGAGAACCGTGGGCGGCTGATATTTCGGTGCTGAACGAGAGTCGGCCGCTGGCGACGCCCACCTTCAAAATCTCCGACAAACCGGGCTCAAATACCGGCGATTCGCCCGCAGCCAGCAGGTCGATCTTGCCTTGGTCGACGTCGATGCCGACCACCTCGTGGCCCAGCTCCGCCATCGCTGCGGCATGCACCGCACCAAGATAGCCACAACCGATAACTGAAACTTTCATAACGAACAAACACTACCGGTGCAGCGAGCGCTCGCTACCGC
>JBDSZO010000130.1:0-2624 GCA_039925105.1 Terrimesophilobacter sp.
TTGAGCGCGTTTTCGAACTGCTGGAGTTGATCACCGATGTCGGGGGCGAGGTAACGCTGAGTGAACTTGCTTCCTCAACGTCACTCCCCCTTCCCACCATTCACCGCCTGCTGCGCACGCTCCTCACGATGGGGTATATCCGGCAACTGCCGAATCGCCGGTACGCGCTTGGCCCGCGGTTGATTCGCCTCGGTGAGGCCGCCAGCCAGCAGCTTGGCGCGCTCGCGCGACCCCAGTTGGTGCAGCTTGCCGAGTCGCTCGAAGAGACATCCAACATGGCCGTGCTCGACGGCGACATGGTGCTTTATGTCGCGCAAGCACCATCCAGGCACTCCATGCGCATGTTCACCGAGGTCGGTCGCCGCGCGCACACGCACGACACCGGTGTCGGAAAAGCAATCCTTGCCCAGCTTGATGATGAAGCCGTTCGCACCATAGTCACCCGGGTTGGGATGCCGACGCCGACCTCGAAGAGTTTCGCCGCCGTCGGTCCGTTGTTAGAGGACCTGCGGGCGATCCGGGACCGCGGCTACTCGATCGACGACGGAGAGCAGGAGGTCGGCGTGCGATGCTATGCCGTGGCAGTTCCGAATGCTCCAACACCGACTGCCATCTCTGTTTCTGGCCCCGTCGCCCGTGTTGACGACTCTTTCGCCGCACGTGCGGTGCCACTTCTGCAGGCTGCGGCACACGCGATTTCAGAAGAATTGAACCTCGCCGCGCGGTGACCGGCACAGCACGCGGAGAATTATCCACGTTGCGAAATAATCTTTTCATAATCGCTTCCTGAGTTCTCACATTTGGTGCTAGCATCGGCTTGTCCAACGGCGGGCACCTCATTACGGGTCGCCATCTACCGGGGCGCATAAGAACCTTCACTACAACGTGAAGCGGAATCGTCCGGGAACTCCCTGAGACACGCCGCACTGCGCGACTGGCTCACGCACGACCTGCTGACGGTTCCACTTCCAGAGCACGGAAGCAGCCGCTATGCATGAGAACGCCACCGTTCAAGCCCACCTGAACCACGCAACAGAATTGGCCACCCGGAACGTCCACAATGGGGGCGGGCCGTTCGGCGCCATCATTGTGACCGCCGATGGACGCGAATTCGAGGGCATCAACCGGGTCACCGCCAACAACGATCCGACCGCGCACGCGGAGGTGACCGCCATCCGCACCGCCTGTGCAGAGACGGGAACCTTCGACCTGACCGGCGCGACCCTCTACTCCAGTTGTGAACCGTGCCCGATGTGCCTCGCCTCTTCGCTCTGGGCCAGGGTCGACCGCGTCTATTTCGCCGCCGACCGCCAGGATGCCGCAGATGCCGGATTCGATGACGCCGTTTTCTACGACTTTTTCGACACTCCGGTCGATAAGCGCTCGATGCGCGTCGACCAACTGGCAACAGGCGATGGCGCGCACCTCGCCCCGTTCACGGCGTGGGGTGCACTGGAATCTCGCATCGAGTACTAAAACATTAACCGGCTCACTACAGACAAAGAGGTTTTGACATGGCCATTGATCAACAGGCTTCAAAGACGAACGGGTCGCCGCACGCTGTGTCGCGCATTGACCGGTACTTCAAACTCACCGAACGCAAATCGACCTATGGGCGCGAAGTTCGCGGAGGTTTCGCGACGTTCTTTGCGATGGTGTACATCGTCGTACTCAACCCGCTGATCCTGAGCGGCCCTGACGGTTCCGGTAACACTCTGGGCATCCCCCAGGTTGCTGCGATGACGGCGGTCACGGCCGGCGTCATGACTATCCTGATGGGCTTTGTGGCCCGTTACCCGTTCGCGCTCTCGGCGGGGCTCGGCGTGTCCGGCTTCGTTTCGGCGACGATCGCGACAACGAAGGGTCTCACCTGGCCTGACGTGATGGGCCTCATTGTCATTTCCGGCGTTGTGATGTTCATTCTGGTGCTTCTTGGCTTTCGGGAGGCAGTGTTCCGCGCGGTGCCCTCTGGCCTGAAGATCGCAATCGTTGCGGGTATCGGCCTGTTCATCGCCACCATCGGGTTTGTGAATGCCGGATTTGTGAGACGCGTCCCTGATGCTGCCCACACCTCGGTTCCGGTGAGCCTTGGCAACGGCGGAATCCTCCTCGGCTGGCCGATGCTGGTCTTCGTGGTCGGCCTGGCCGTGATGATCGTATTGATCGTGCGGAAGGTTCGCGGCGGCATCCTGATCGGCATTATCGGCACAACGATTTTTGCCATGATCATTCAGCTGTTCACGAATACGCCCGCCAGCATGGGAACCAACCCGCTCGGCTGGTCGCTCACTGTTCCGGTTCTGCCGACAAACTTCGTCTCGTTCCCCGACCTGTCGCTGTTCGGCAAGGTTGATCTGATCGGCGGGTTCGCCCACATTGGGGCGATTTCGGCCACCCTGCTGACGTTCACCATCCTGCTCACGGTGTTCTTCGATGCGATGGGAACGATGACCGGTCTCGCCAAACAAGGTGGACTGCTCGACAAGGACAACAACTTCGTCGACGCCAACCCGGTTCTGCTGATCGATGCTGCTGCATCCGGGATCGGCGGGCTCGCATCGGTGTCGAGCGGCGAGATTTTCGTTGAGTCGGCCGCAGGCGTCGGTGAGGGGGCGCGCACCGGT
>JBDSZO010000131.1:0-2661 GCA_039925105.1 Terrimesophilobacter sp.
GGATCCGGTTCCTCCGACGAAGAAATCGCCACCGCCGTCGCCAACGGCGTCATCAAGATGAACATCGACACCGACACCCAGTACGCGTTTACGCGCTCCATCGCCGACTACATGTTCAAAAATTACGACGGTGTGTTGAAGGTGGATGGCGAGGTCGGGAACAAGAAAGTGTATGACCCGCGCGCCTGGGGCAAAGTTGCCGAAACCGCTATGGCACAGCGCGTCATTCAGTCAACGAAGCAGCTTGGTTCTGCGGGCCACTCGATCTCCTAGGGAGTGCGTCGCGGATTTGGCGGCAGCCGAAACCGCACGTTGAATTTCTTGCCTGCGTCGAGGGCCAAATCGTCCGCAACGGCTGTGAGTTCGAGGTAGTGCGGCGCCATCAGTTTGACCCGCCTGCCTTCGGGGAGGTCGATATCCGTCATGATGGCCACCGCGGTGGACCCGTCCGGGTCCGCGCGCAACTCAATCACCTGTTGCGGCATCGACTCTGGTGATGCCTGTCCGCTGGCACGCAGCATTCCATAGAGTGCTGTGCGCTGCTGCGCCGACATCGATTCAGCCCGGCGCTCCGGGTCGATAATGGAAAGGTTCAATTGTGATGCCAGAGTGTCCAGCCAGCTCCCGTTGGAACGATCAACCAACTCTGTACGAAGCGTTCGCGAAAGATCGGAGGCTTCCTGCCTATCCGCGTCGGTGATTTCGCCGGTCGAGGCGACGCGTCGCAAGAGCGGCAGCGATCTGTCCCCCACCTGCTCAAGCTCTTGCCTCAGGATTCGAAGTTTGGCCGCTTCGCCAAGTACCCCGCTGCTGAGGGCCGGTCCGGGTGGCAATGTGGCCCACTTTTTGATGCGCCACACTACCTGGAAGGCAAAGCTGGCCCCGGCGACAGTGCCCAACGCGACGCTGGAGATGCCAACCACTACTTTCGAAATGGATGGCCATGACGAAGCATCTTCCGAAAACGCGAGCAGTATGACGGCCACGGTGACCAGGCAACTCAGTGCCCCAACCAGGATGACCCTCAGGGGTGAGGAGTACGGCGCGAGCGCAACGAGGATGAGTGCGAGACTGATCGGTGCCCACCAAAAGTCGAGGGTGAGACCTCGTCCCGCGTATCCCCAACCTGAAAGGATCACGGCAACCCAACCGAGAGCCACAGGTGCAGCAGCGCGAACGCCCCTCAAGCGCGCGGAACCTGGCCGAACTGACCGAGTAATCGTTAGGGTTGCAAGCGCGAAAAGTACAACCGCAGACCATTCCAGACCAATTGTGGACATATTGCCAGGGATGAAGGCGACCGAGATAACGCCATACAGAACCGAAAGCCCGCCAAGAACTTTCGCAACAGGCGACCCGGTTATCCAGCTGAGCGGGTCGAAATCGTGTGGCGATGATCGCCATGTGCTACTCATGAGTCTCCACCAGTGGGACCGACATGACAACGGATGTTCCCGCATCTACGGTGGAGAATATCCTGACGCTGCCGCCACAACTTTCAAGCCGCCGGACCACCGAGTTGCGAAGACCGAGCCGATCTCCCGGCACTTCCGTCAGGTCGAAACCTCGACCATGATCGACAACCATGACGGTCAGATTGGTCTGGGATCGGTCGACAACGACCTCCGCGCTGTCGGCTCCCGAGTGTTGGCGAACATTTTCCAGGCAGCAGCGCACCGCGTCGAGAATGTCCGCGGCCGCAGCCGCAGGAATGCTCATTTGAGTGTCATTGCCGCCGCCTACGTCGACGGTCAGGCCCTGCCATTGAAAGTCGCTCGCCACGTCGAGAAGACGAGTGCGGAAACTTAACGGCGGTGCATCCGAATCACTGCCGGCTGGCCCCGTCAGTTCGACGGTCACCGCACTCACCTCAGCAATGTCGCGAAGAAGCCGGGCGCGACCCCGCTCATCAAGAGCATTGCCCGCATGGGCTACCGCACCCAGATCGTTGAGGATCGTATCGTGAATGAGTGCAGCCGCGCGCTCCTGAAGTTCGCGGTGGCCTGCCATTCGAGCGGTTTCCACCTCGATCGCTGAAAAGTCGGGTGCAAATCGAACATGATTCCTCTGGATCAGAACCACGGTGATTATGAGTGTCAGGTAGATGGTCAACGAGACCAGCGTCCCCCAGCCTGGTCGAAAGTCGAGGCCAAGAATGGCCTGTGCCGTTGCCATCGAGGCGACGCCGAGCAGGTATCCCGCGCTACACCACCACACGCCGTCGATGATTCGACGACTGACCGGACCCACCAGCATCAGTATGATGCCGACCCGAGTCAGCAAATACGTTCCTTCAGTGTTGAGCGCCGGCGCTGACGCGAGCAGGGAATAGTCGAACACAAACGCCGCGACCGATCCGATCGCGAGGAACACTGCACCACGCGGTCCGCTCGGTTTGCTGGCAAGGAAGACGAGGGCCAGCAACATGACCAGAAGTGCGCCCAGCGGAACGACCATCCTGATCGGGTGTGCCCCGGAGACTTCCACATCGATGACGATGATCGCACAGATCACCAGGTAGCTGAAAGCGAGAACCCACCCGGTGCGAAGGATGGCTTGTGCCGAAATTGTGGTGGCAAACTCCCGCGGCGGAACAACAACGCTCACGAGTGCCCCTTCTGGTGAGTCGGCTTGAACAGCGTGGACAAGCATAAACAGCTT
>JBDSZO010000132.1:0-4945 GCA_039925105.1 Terrimesophilobacter sp.
AAGCGGCCATCGGGTGTCTGCGTGCCGCGGAGGCCGGTCGACTCGTTCACGTCGCCCCAGGCTCCGGATGTCACGGTGTGGCCGATGGTCTCGCCGTTTTGCCAGGTGACCGTTGTACCGACCTTGACGGTGAGGTTTTTCGGCATGAACTTCAGGCCGATGGTGGTCACAATGTTTTCGCTGGCGGGTGCAGACTGACCCGTCCAGCTGCTCTCGGTCGGGATTAATGCGGATGGCTGAACACCAGCGCATCCCGAGAGAGCGAGGATCAGTACCGGGACGAGGAGCGCACCCGCGAGGGTGGCTTTCGGTGCCCGAAGTGTTCTGGTGTGTGACATGGGGGTGATTCGGCGCCCTGCGCGAATCGGATTGGAATCAGTGTTTGGTCACAGGAGAAACTCAGGAAAGAAAAGAATCCGGATGGCAGAACGCCGCTCGGGTCGTCGCGCATCAGGTGGGTGACGTACGACACGAGGTGCGACTCGAAGTTCTGCGGGACCAGATCCGCCATCCGCTCCAGATCGCTGGGGTCAACCTGCATGTCCTGCGAACTGGTCCTTCTGAAGCTGGATGCGGGTGACGTCGGACGTTGTCGGCTTCACCCGCTCGAAGGTCTTCTGCTGCGACTTCACAACGTCCACACGCAAGAGGCGAATCACAAACCTGTTGAAACCGGTGAGCGCACTCGCAATCTTGCTTCGCTGCCAGAGCAGCGTCTCTTCACCGAGCATCGCGGCTCTCGCCAGCAGGATGGCCCCAGATGCTTCGATCGCGCGGTCGTCTCCGCCCGCAACCAACTCGGCACTGGACTCGCGTTCGCACGCTCTGGTACCTTCTGTCTTGACGACGGCTCAACGAAGCGCCGCATCGTTTGGTCACATGCTGTGCAGACCCATTCCTCAATTCGGAAAGGTGTGCACTACCGTGCCCAACTGTTTAAAGATGCCGTACCCCACTCGAAGCGACGCGTTGCGCATGCTGATGATTCTCCGCACCCGGTACCCTCGACTGGTCGACGTTCATTGGTGCGTCCACTGTCGCGCCTGGCACGTGACGTCACTCAAGCAGAGCCCGAGCAGCCGACGCTGGTCGCTTTCTCACATTTCGCAACGTGCGGGTGCGAGCGCACATTAGGTTCGCCTGGCATCACTGCACCAGGCGCACCTCGACAAGATCCGGGTGAGCGGGGTCAACAAACTCGGCCCCGTCTGGCTCGAACCCGTTCCGGGCGTAGAAGGCGCCGGCACGGTGGTTTTCGCGAGCGACCCAGAGCTGTGCCGGCTGGTCGCCAAGAGCCGCATCGAAGAGGGACTGCCCAGCGCCGGAGCCGTGATATTCAGCACGCAGGTAGAGAGTGAACAGCTCAAGCGAGCACACCGACTCGACGCCGTGTTCGCCGTCTGACCCGCTCGCGCTCCCTACCATGGAGAACCCGATGATGCCGCGGTCGCGCTTGGTTACCACGACGCGCGTCGACTCCCGATCCGATCTGATCCGATCCGCGAATGTGGGTCCACATCCGGATGCGTCTCGAGAACGCTTCCTCGCTGAAGTAGCGATGGGGCATCAGCCCGGAGTACGTCTCTCTCAACGAGTCAAGGTGCACGCGGGCGATCGCTACGGCGTCAGCCAGAGTCGCAACCCGAACTTAAAAGAGTTGAGCTTTCAGCATGGATTGACATTGCTCGCGCAAATTCCCTGAGCCCGTAAATCAAGTGCCCGCCATCCGGCGGGGTGCTGGTCGAACGCGCATGAGCTTCTCATTCGCCACAACCTGGTGGTGTGCGGTGTGGCACGCCCCTCCCGTACAACGTCGCTACCGGTGTACGCCCGGTCGCCTGCCTGAGCGGCGTAGTCGCTGATCCCAAACCAAAAGCGATGCAACCAATTGCACGATCGGTGGGCTTGCAGGTCAGCGACGGCTTGGAGGGCTAGAGGGGTTCGAATCGACACCGCACGAGTAGTACCGTTGCATTTCGAAGCCTTGCTGCGCGCATTGGCCTACGACCTGACCGATAACATCGTGGAACGCCGGAGGGGTGGCCTGAATGGAGCCAGGCGGAAATCGGCACCAAAGAGCAACTCAAGGGTGCCGTCTTGTCGGCTTAATTTCGCCGATTAAGCCCTCCGGAGTCACTCGAATCCGCTTTTCCGCCGCCGGCACTTCTGGAAATAGCGCGCTTATTGCGGCGGCTTCCCGTGATTCTTTAGAACGGAAAGCTGTCCCAGCCATATGTGCTTCAGCCACTTTTCGAAGGCAATCACCTGCGGCACTAAAGAGCGAATTGGTCACGCTCACTTCGTCGGGGGCCTCCATTGCCCAATCGACAGGTCCCCCTACAATAGGGCTGCCTCGGGTAGACCCCGGCGGGATCTTTCCGCTACGTGATGCTGGGCCATGCAACACAACGTGTGCCGGCCCATGGTCGGGTGCGGTTGCTGTGATCCAATCAAACGTTGGAAACTGTTGCGGATGGTTGACGATGGCACGAAACAAACGTGCGCGTTCCAACTCGGCTTGACCGTTGTGGCCGCAGCTCGGACAATTTGCACCAAGCCATCGAACGACCGCCCTGTTCTCGGACAAGCTCACCTTGCCGAAGACATCAGCGTGCCGAACAATTACCGATGCGAGATGGGATAGGCATCCGTAAAACTTGTCGAAGTATGATTTCGTTAATTTGTACAAAGCGAGCCGTTGTGATTCCGAGGGGAGTTGCTGCCCTGTTTCGGAAGTTGGCAGCGTTTCGCGAAATTTGTCAAGGGCCTCGCACGTCTCGACTAGGTACTCGGCTTCTTCGAGAAAGCCTTGCAGTGCACGCGCCTGATAGCGGTTACTTCGAAAGGTGCTAACTGCTTCCCGCCAGCGGTCAACGTCCTCAAGATCAAATACGCTCGTAATTATGTTTCGCATTTAAGAGATTCCCGACTGATGTCAATGCGTTTCGCGACGATGCCGCACGTGGCAAGATCCTATCGAATGCTCTCTACGCCAAAAATTCGCGGGTCGCTTGCGCGTTCGTCCGATTTCCGGGGCCTCCGGTCGAACAATGTCCCACTCACGTATCCAATTCACCAAGCCTGTCTAGGTGCATCGAAGAACGACAAACGCACTCTTCAACGCTACAGTTCGCTTCACATGGCTGGTGTCGCTCAATAGCGATATCGTGAGGTCATGGATTGGGTAGTCGGATTTGCGACGGGCCTTGGTGCCTCCGCTGTTGCTGGCTCCCTTGCATGGGTGTGGCGTCGCTATTGGAACCCCGTTCGCTGGTCACTCGACCGGCAACATGATAACTACTGGAGGCTTACGCGGGTGTCCGGGCCGCCTGTCTTTGACGTTGAGCTTGGTGGAGTGTTCCCAATCCAGACTCCACCGGATTGGGCGTACTACGAAAGCGGGCAGTCGGTCGACGACCCGCGCGCGATGCGCCCGCTCCGTGACCTCGTGCGCGGCGAGTGGCTCGAACTAACAAACGCACCGAAATGGTGGGCTCTCGTTTGGGTGGAACGCGGCACCCGGCGCATGCTTCCCGTTGAAATACACGACACAACGATGAAGCTCGAATTCCGGCGCCGAGATACCAAGAACGAGAAGAGGCAGCAGGAGTACATCCGCCAAGCTGGATGGGTTCGTCGATCTGGCGAATAGACGAGCTGAAGTCCCCAGCAGGTCTGGGCTGGCGCAAGATTGGCGCGCCTGACACAAGCACAGGCATGCTGGTTCAAGACTGGCTTCACCCTAAGCGCCAAAGATTCAGCGCGCGTAAGTTTGCGGCGATTCAACTTCAAGGGGGCCACCATTCAACATTAGGCTGCGCATATCTGCGGCCGAAGGCTGGTCGTTGTCATACCAAACCCCGGGGGAACCGATCGTGTCGGAGTAGAGCACGAAGGAACGGGCAGTGTTTGGGTCAACAGCGGGGCTCCACGAAACTGCCGCCACACTAATCGAAGGTTGGGGTGGTGGCGGCTCATTCGCCGAAGCAACCCGCCCAATGAGAAACATCCCAGGCATGAAATACGCGAGGTCAACGGCAAACCGGCTGTCATCTCCAGCGATCAGACCAACGGGACTCTTGCCCACCTCGGAATGCGTTGCGACGGCGCCGCCCGGCACCTTGATTAGCGACAAGCTGATTGCGACAGACATCGGCCACGTGGGGTGGATCATTAGCTGACCCCGCTGCGGCTTGTCGCCGACAACAGCTCCCAAGGGCGATAGACGACAATTGAAAGTACCTGAGATTGATGTCGGGAATTGATCTGCGGGAATCTAAGCTTGCGCCGTGGGAGGGTGCTGTTGCCACTAAGAGTCACGTACGCCCATCCGGAACGATGGTAGTGAAGCTTTGGTCTCTCAGCCGTATGACCGTGATCTAGTGGCCAAGACTTGACGCCAGGGGCGAAGTAGCGGGACACGCCATAGCCCCAACCAGAAGTGCGAACCACTGCGGGGGCAACGAAGATCCCTCCATCACCAGACACGCCAACGGTCGCGATCGGCTTGTAGTCGCTGTTGGACGCACGCATGACCCCGACACGGAACGGTTTCTTGGGTCGCTCGGCGGGCATGGAACAAAGATAGTGCTCCACGTAAACCGCCGCTGGCCTACGTCTTTGGCCGGACAGCACCAATTTCAAGGAACCGCGTACGCGAATATTTCCAGGAACGTTTGTGGACGAGGCTAGATACCACGATGCTCAACTTTGACTTGGTCGTGTCGCTACAACTTCCGCCCGCGCTGCCACTTCGTGAGGCGCGGTTAGCCTGCCACCTAGGGCTCACTCGAAATCGATGTCCGGGCACATCACAAGGTGCCCCTGGAGGGAGTCGAACCCCCAACCTGCTCCTTAGGACGGAGTTGCTCTTCCATTGAGCTACAGAGGCTGGCGAGACGAGTTTAGCGAAGTTCGCAGTCTGGGGGTCTCGACAAGCTCGACC